>JAJYVN010000096.1 GCA_021791995.1 Bacillota bacterium | reverse complement strand
ACGCGTGGACTGAAACGTCGCCATCCCCCGCCAGCGTTGCCACACCGACAGAACACGCGGGTGGAAGGGGAACGAGGCCAGGAAGGCGTTCTCCTGCAATTCATCGCTCCACTGGGGGAGCACCTGGCGCGCCCAGTTGGCATAGGCTTTGGCCGTACCAACCGCATTCGCGTCCGGGGCGCCGTGGCCAAAGAGCGCCCGCCGCACAATCTCGGGAAACTCTGCCTCGGCGGGCGGCGCGATCGACCAGGCCGACCGCAGAACGAGTTGCCGTAACCGCTCCCAATCGGAGACGTCCTCAGCGGGGACCTCGGAAGTGGCCGCGGGAAGGGTCACCACCAACGCCACATCCTCTCGGCATTGCACCGCCTCGGTGAGGTTCTGCAGAAAGACAAGAAACTGCGCCGCAAGCGAGGATCCACCCGCCGAAAGGACACGCGCTCGACCCACGTAGTTGAGCATTTCGTCGAACAGTATGAGCACCGGTCCGGGCGGAAGGAGTGTCGTGAGGAGTTCGCTTGAGGGCGCAACCCCCAGGCGGTCGTGCTCTTCGAGCCGCCGGAGCCCCTCGGCACCGCTCAAGTCAAATGCCAATGCACCCCAAGGCGTTCGCCGTTTCGGCTGTCCCGAGAAGCCATGCAGCACGTCGAAGGCATGACCGGAAAACACGGCCACTGACGTCTTCGGAACCTCCGCCAGACCCACCTCTGCCAAGAGTTCGGGAACACCCGCCCAGTGCAGTGACGCTGGCCCAGACCGCACCAGATGCGATAGCACGATCTCCGCGTGGGTCTTGCCAGATCCAAACCCCGCCGAGAGGCAATACACCGCGGGCGCGCTGCGATCCAGCGAAGCCAACCTACGCAGCACCGAAGCGACAAGCGTCCGCAACCCTGTGGTGAGATAGGTATGCGCAAAGAGATCGTCCGGGTCTCTGGTCGTCTCCCACTGTCGTGCAAACCGTCCGGGATCCCCGCCTCCCGTCGGTGTCGCGATCAGCTGATGCCAGGGTTCTAGCGGCACGGACGATCCCTCCTGACAAAACCAACAGGACCGTGCAGGATCTCAGCGTCGCAAGCGGTATCAAGCAAGTACACTCTGGAGAGAAGGTAACCCCTGTGAAGATCTCTTGCCAAGAAGCGATTTTGCCGGGTCAGACATTCGCCGAGAAGCTCGCCAATGCCGAACGCTACGGGTTTGACGCCATCGAGGTTCAGGGACGGTGGCTGGAGGACCCAGCCGAGCGCGCCGAGCGCCGGCGCATCTTGCAGGACTCCCCCGTGCGCGTCAGTTCGATCTGTGGCGGTGTCCCGGCCCACCTGATCGACATAGACCCGGCTCAGAGGCGCACAACCGTGGAGAGCCTCCACCGCTACTTTTCCTACGCTGCGGAACTGGGGGCCGTGGGCGTGATCAACGTACCCGTCTTCGCACACGACAACCATATGCCGGACCTCCAACCATACCTTAGCCGCTGGAATCTCTGTCTGGAGTTGACGGTAGCCATGCTGCAGTCGGTCGCCGCCGACGCCGAGGCACAGGGCGTGCTCTATCTCCTTGAACCACTGAACCGCTACGAGGCCAACTTCCTGAACCGCCTCGATCAGGCGACGACGATTCTCGGGAGGGTGGAACACCAACGAGGAGTCGGGATCCTCGCCGACTTCTTCCACATGCACATCGAGGAGACCAATATCGCCACCGCCATCGCCGCGGCTGGCTCGCAGGTTGCACACGTCCACCTCGCCGACAATACCCGCAAGGAACCAGGAAGCGGCCAGACCGACTTTGTTCCGGGCTTTGCGGCGCTACGCCGGTCGGGATTCAGCGGCTACATGGCACTGGAGTGCGGTCTGAGCGGAAAAGCAGAAACCGTCCTGCCAGAGAGCGTGCGCTACCTCCACGATTGCATCGCCCGGGCGGGAGAATGAGGTGCCTGGAGCGTTGATTCGCGTGGGAACCTGTGCCTGGTCGGATCACGCGGGCTTTTATCCGCCGGGCCTGCCGGCCAATGGCCGGTTAGGCTATTACGCGCAGTTCTTTCCTCTGGTCGAGGTCGACTCTACCTTCTACCACCCTGCGTCAGGACGCAATTGTGCCCTGTGGGCGCAACGAACACCGGAGTCGTTTCGCTTCCATTTGAAGGTTCACCGTTCCCTGACCTGGCATGATAAACAGGCCATCCCGACGCCGCGCGACCTCCCAGGCATGGCGGCCGCCCTCCTGGCAGCCACCATGCCGCTCTGGCAATCCGGAAAGCTCATCTGCTTCCACGCGCAATTCCCGCCCTGGTTCGTCGCGCGGCCCGAGACGGAGCGCTATCTTGCCGCGCTCCGCGAAAGCATCCCCGAGCGCCCGATCGCTGTCGAGTTCCGCCATCGCAGCTGGTTCCGTGATCCGGATCGCGTCCGACAAACCCTGGGCCTGTTGCAGCGCCTCTCATTCGCCCACACGGTCTGCGACGAGCCACAAATCGGCACAGGCAGCGTCCCCCCGGTCCTGGCCCACACGACCGACCTGGCCCTTGTGCGACTCCACGGGCGCAATGCCGCCACGTGGTATGCCAAAACGGCCACGAGTGGTGAGCGCTTTCACTACCGCTATTCGCCCGATGAACTCCAGTCGTTGGCTACCGATGTGCACACGCTCGCTGCATCAGCCCTTCAGGTTCACGTCCTCTTCAATAACAACCATGAGGACGACGCCGTGCGCAATGCGGCCCAGTTTGCACAACTGCTGCGTCTTGGGTATACCGACCCATGGGAACCATGATCAGGGCTGTGTCTTGGTGCGTGCCTGCTGGAACACGACCAAGCGCAGAACCAAAAAACTGGCCGAACTGGCCAACACGATCGCCACACCCTTGGCGAGGTTCTCCGTCAGCCATATCGGCCAGCCCCGCACGTTCCAGATGTAGCTGGTCATCTTGATCAGGACCACATCATTGATCGCGATGTTGACAAGGGATTGGAAGCCAAAGAGCGCTGCCTGGCGCTTACTGCCATCCGCGTGCTGACGAAATGTCCAACGCGTGTTCCACACGTAGGAGTTCAGGATCGCGAGCACAACGGCGGTCGAATTCTCCGCGATGAGCCCCAGTTTGTTCGTCGTCGGCCAAATCGCCACCAGCACGTTGAAGACGCCAAGATCCACGACCGCATTGGTCACGCCAACCACTGCGAAACGCACATACTGTCCGAGCCACTGCGCCACGCCGCTGGAATGTCTGCTCACTGACCCGCGCTCCCCACTGCGGACCAGGCGCTCACCTTCCACCATACGCGGCCCCGTCCGGCATAGGTTCATGCGACGGAGGGCTCCCCGATGACCAACCCAACGCCTCATGGTAGAAGCCGATCAGATCCGCCGTCGGTTTGCTCCACCCTCGAGCGCCGGCCTGCTGACGCGAGGCCTCCCCAAGCCGTTGGCGCAAGCTCGGATCGGCCACAAAACGCCGAACCACGGAAACCAGGCTCTCTGGATCGTCCCCTGCATAGAGTAGGCCCGCCTTGCCCCCGTCCAAGAGCTCCATGCTCGGGGCACTTCGGGCCGCAATGATCGGCAACCCCGATGCCATCGCCTCCAAGAGTACCAATCCGAGGGTCTCCGTCGTGGAGGGGAAGACGAAGGCGTCCGCGGAGGTATATGCGTTCGCGAGTTCCTCTCCCTGCAGGTATCCGGTAAAAACAACAGGCAAGCCATGGAACTGTCGCTCTAATTCAGGTCGCGTCGGGCCGTCACCCACCACCGCCAGAGAGACTTCCGGCATCCGCTGCAAAAGCGGTATCAGACGCTCAATCTGCTTCTCGGGCGCCAATCTACCAACAAACACCAAAACCGGCCGGTCCGGGTGCCCCCCCGAGAGCATCGTCCGCATCGCGGCATCCATCGGACGCGGCCGAAAGCGCTCCAGATCTACCCCGTGCGGCCAGACGCGCAAGCGCTGGAACCCACGCCGCTCCAACTCGCGCCGCGTCGCCTCGGACGTACAGAGGTTCAGCGCAGCCCGGTTGTGCAAAAGGCGCATATAGCCCCAGATCGCTCCCGTGATCCAGCCATACCCATACAGTCGAGCATAGTGCGCGAAGTGCGTGTGGTAGGACGCGACGAGCGGCACACCCATCAGACGACTACTGACGATAGCCTGGATCCCAAAAACGGTCGGGTTCATGGTATGGATCAGGTCGGGCTGAAAGTCATTGAGCACATCGGTGACCCGAGAAGTCGGCCAAATTGCCCTCTTCTCCGGATAAAGATAAAAGGGTGTACCGGGGAAACCCACTACCCGAGCCCCCGCATATTCCTCCGGTCCTCCATCCGGGGCGAGCACGAGCGCCTCCACGCCCTCCTTTTGGAAGCCTTTCAGTGTATACAAAAGACGAGTGACCACTCCGTCCGTGGACGGAAGAAACGTTTCCGTAAAAAGGGCAACACGCACTTAACTCACCCCTCCGCGTGGTCCATATCGGGGCAGCCTCCCCTCAGCGCCACTGCACCGACGGAAGGATTTTGTCCAATCGGATCCGCTCCCGATACCGGATCGCCAACTGGATGAGCTCGCGGAGCAACGCTTCGTCGAGCAAGTGCGGTGTCAGTCCAAGATCCACGAGCTTGGTATGTGCCGCTTTGTAGTAATGCTCCTCGCGCTCCACCCTTGGGTTGGCGACATGCGTCACATCAACTGCCAGTTGAAGCTCCTTTGCCACATTCGCCACACGGCTCGCCAGGTCCAGGATCGAAAACTGCTGAGTGAACTGATTAAAGACCCGACATTGGCCCCGGTCCGCTGGATGCAAAAGGGCCAACTCGATGCAGCGCACCGTATCCCGGATCTGAATGAAGCCCCGCGTTTGCCCACCACTACCATAGACCGTCAGGGGCTGCCCCACCGCCGCCTCCGCGATGAATCGGTTCAGCGCGGTACCAAATACCTCATCCGTATCGAAGCGGTTATACAGGACCTCGTCGGCCGAGGTATCCTCGGTCTGCACTCCATACACAACACCCTGATTCAAGTCCGTTGCGCGAAGATCCCAGACGCGGCAAGCAAACAGGATGTTGTGGCTATCGTGCACTTTAGATAAATGATACATCGAACCGGGCTGTTTGGGATAGGGGAGAACATCACTTCTCCCATTATGTTCGATCTTTAGGTATCCCTCTTCGATGTCGATATTCGGCGTCCCATACTCCCCCATCGATCCGAGCTTGACCAAGTGACAGTCAGGGACGATGTCCCGAATGGCATAGACTAGGTTTAACGTGCCCACGACGTTGTTGACTTGCGTGAACACCGCATGCTGGCGATCGATCATCGAATACGGCGCGGAACGCTGCTCGGCAAAATGCACGACGCCGTCCGGGCGCTCCTGCCGCAACACATCCTCCAGAAACGCGTGGTCGGTCATATCCCCAATGTATGTACGGATCGTGCGTCCAGTGAGTTCTTTCCATCGTTGCACCCGCTCACTCAGCGTCGCAATCGGAACGAGGGACTGCGTACCCAACTCCGTGTCCCACTGCCGGCGGAGGAAGTTGTCCAGGATGGAAACCTCGCATCCCTGCCTGGAAAGGTATAGGGAGGTAGGCCACCCGCAGAAGCCATCTCCGCCGCAGACCAATACCCGCATGACTCACTCTCCATTTCACGCGGCCGTCGCGCCCGCCCTCTGCGGTCGGTATTATACAACACTGGCGAAGGCGTCGTTCATTCCCAGCCCACACTCCCTGTGGAATTAGACCAAACATGGCCTCGCTCCTGCGCCCTATCGATAAAAGGTGTTCGCACGTCGATCGCGGAACCCCCGCAGCCGCAGCTCACAGCAGGAATTCCCGACAGCCATAGGGAATTACTGTCGCCGCTCATACATTGGTGCCGGGAGGATTGCCGGTGCAGAATGGCGCACTCCGTTTGGAGTGCCAATCCGACCGCTGTACGGTGCGTGTCGTTGGCCTCCTGACGCTTCCCCTTCTCCGATACGTAGCCGAGCGATGCACGGAACAGCTTCCCATATGGTTGGATCTGCGCTCGGCAACGGTGCCTCCCCGGTTGCTGCCCCGCCTCGCACAACTCTGGAATGAAACAGGCCTGGTGCTTCTGCCAGCTGAATTGACAACGGCCCTCACCCCATTCGTCCAGGCGCCACCGTCGCTCGCCCAGAACACCGGGGCGCCTACCCAACGCCGCTTCCTGCGTTCGCGAAAGGCACTGCGGCAACTCCATGCCCCGGCCGCACCGCTCGACGTTCGTACCATTCTCACCCATGAACTGCGAGGCCCCCTGGCTCTTGCCCAACTGCGGATGCAGGCACTGCTGAGCGAACTGGAGCACTCCGGCCCCGACACGGCGGTCACAGGCTGCGCCAAAGCCCTGGACGAGCTCAGCCTGCTCAGTCGGCTGCTCGAAACCTACCTCTCGACGAACCGACCCTGGCGGCGACAAAAGGTCCACCTCCAGTCCATCTGCTGGCGAGCCGTCCAAGCGCTTGAAGATCTCTCCGTCCGAGCAACTCCCATCCGACTCGAGATGTCTCCGGAACCCGCCATTGTCGCGGGAGATCCGCAGGCCCTTTACCAGCTGATTTGGAACCTCCTGCAAAACGCCGTGGAGGCGGGGGGGGCGGGGGAGGTATCCCTCTCGCTCTCCTCCACCACCTCAACCGCGGAGCTACTCTTCGCCGATGCTGGCCCTGGGTTTCCCCCGCACCGCTTGACCGAGCCCTTCCTCCGAGGCCAAAGCGCCAAACCAACCGGTCTCGGTGTCGGTCTGGTCATCTGCCATTGGATTGTCGAGCGTCACGGCGGGTCCATCCGCTTGGCAAATGCCGCACGCGGCGCTCGGATCTCGGTCAGTCTCCCATTGGCACGCATCCGCGTGCAAGGCGACTGAGCGAGCCGATCCTCTGAAGGATACGCAACCGGGGCGCTAGGCATGCGCCGCGTACGATGATCGGTTGTCTCGTTGTTCGTTGCCTTGTGGTATACAGGATGGTGGCCCCAACACGGCGGCATTGCGCGTTTGCGCACCGACCGGAGACGCTTCGGTTTCGTGACAAGCGCACACTGGAGCTTCGCATCCGAGATCGAAAGGAGCGAAGACCGAGCCCGGCATCGTGGGGTGGGTGGAAGGGCGCCATCCCCAGCGGGTCAGAGTCATGTTCGGACAACTTTTGCTCATCATCGGTACGTTCGTCGTCGTATACTGGGTTCTTGGATCTTTTGCCGTCCTGCGGGGGCAGGGGCGCCCCACCACCCTACGTGTCGTCGTGGCTCTTTTGCTGGCGGGGACTGCGATGGGGCTCTTCCCCTTTCCGCACTAGACCGAAAGCCACGATCCCGTCGGTCCACGGATCTCGGGTCCCTGCGAACATTACGGCACCGGAAGGGAAGAACGGATACGGATCCATGGCTCGTGAGCGCCATCACGCGGGAGGTTTCGGCAACCTGGATCGGGGCACGCATTGATCGCGTCGGCCAGCCAGAAGCGATGTCGATTACGCTGGAGTTGCGCCGACCCGGCGCAACGATGCATCTGCTCCTCTCCGCCCACCCCGAACTCTTCCGCATCGAAGAGTGCACCGATCACCCGCGAAATCCTCCTGTGCCGCCACGGTTTTGCCAAGTACTGCGCCGTCACCTGGAGGGAACAAGAATCGTCGGCTGCGTGCAGCCCCCCGGCGAGCGCGTCCTCGAACTACATATGCAGGGTCGGGACGAGATCGGAGATTCCCACTCGGTCCGATTGGTGGCCGAGTTCACTGGGCACCGGGCCAACCTGCTACTCATTGGTCGGGATGACATCGTCCTCGCTGCAATTCGGGACCATCCCAGGGAACACCAGAGTCGCACCTATGCGCCGCTGACCACGCCAGAAGGTCGCTTGAATCTGGTTTCGTTTCTTCTGGTCCACGGAACGACCGCCCTTGAAACCGAGCTTCGACGTCGACTACAAACGCACGGGGAAACCGCCTTTCTGCAGTCCATCTTCGGCCTATCACCCCCTCTCACCCGAGCCGCCGTGGGCTGGGCGCAAGGTGCCAAGGGCTGCCCAGGGGGTGACCCCAGCGACCTAGTGGACGCGGTTGTACGGGTGACGCGCGCCATGGCCGAGGGGGTGGCCCAAAGCTGCGTACTGACGCCAGCGAATGGTCTAGCCACACCTTCGGCTTGGCCACTCCCTGGGTATGGCGTTGAGATGATGCCGAGCGCCCTCGCGGCGGTAGCTGAGGCCTACCGCATCCGCCGCGCAGCACTGCAGTCCGCCGCCCTGCGACAGAAACTCGCAGCGGTGATCGGTCGGCGGCAACGCCAAATCCTCACACGAATAGAAAAGCAAGAGGGAGAACTGGCTGCAGCGCAGCGGGCCGACGAGTGGCGTGCCAAAGGCGAACTGCTGTTGGCGCACCTTGCGATGGTGCCGAAGGGAGCGCGGGAAATCTGGCTCCCGTCGTTCGAGGATCCAGAGCAACAGATACGCATTGAGCTCGACCCCGCACGCTCTCCCTCTGGCAATGCCCAAATTCTGCTGGCGCGCTACCGCAAGGGCAGGAGGGCCCAGGCAGAGGTTTTGCCGAGAGTCTCCGAAGGTATGGAACAAGTCAGATACCTCGTGGAAGCACGCCTCGCGCTGGAGCAAGCTGAAACAATCGCGGAATTGGAGGATCTCGAATCGATGCTCGTAACCGATGGGGTGACCACAGAGCCACGGGGCTCTCGGTTGCAAAAGCAACAGCCCCCCAGCGGACGGCATCCAACACCGCCGCTGCACTTTGCCCTCGATGCCGGTTGGTTGCTGTTTGTCGGTCGCAACGCCAAAAGCAATGACCACCTAACAATGAACCTCAGCCGGCCAGACGACTGGTGGCTCCACGCACGGCAAATTCCCGGGAGTCATGTTCTGCTGCGAGCCCCCAACTCGGATCGCAACCAGGATCGCCCTCCCGAGGCCGTCTTGTTGGCGGCCGCGGGGTGCGCCGCATACTTCAGTGCAGGCCGTTCCGCACACCACGTCCCGGTCGACTTCACGCGCCGCCGCAACGTCCACAAGCCCCGGCAGGCACCGGCCGGCTTTGTAAGCTACACGGGCGAACACACCCTCTTGGTCGAACCGCGGCGGCCAACCCCAACCGGCATCACTGGGCCCACGCCGTCCGCACCGTAATCGCTTCAGTGCACCAGACCGAGCGGCGCAACGGCTGCGGCATGCGCAGCGGAACTGGATATGTCGCCGGTGCTGACCATCGCATCCAGGACCACGTTCTGCCGTTCCCGTGCCGCCTCTAGGTGCACCAGCGGATTGAGAGCGACGGGGTCCTGCGGAAGACCCGCCAGAAGTGCACTCTGCGCCAGATCGAGTTGGGTTGGCGCAAGGCCGAAGTATACCTTGGCAGCGGCGTCCACGCCGTACGCCCCTGCTCCGTAGTTCACTTCGTTGAGGTACAGCGTAAGAATCGTTGCCTTACTCATTCGTTGAGTCAAGAGTAATGCGTAAATAATACCGGTGAGTTTTCTTCCAATCGTCTTGCGCAGGCTCAGCAATTGATCGCGGATCAACTCCTGCGTGATGGTGCTGCCTCCTTGAGCAAAGGACAACGTGGAGATGTCCACCAGGGCCGCACGGCCGATCCCCTCAAAGCTAATCCCAATGTTCGTCCAAAAGGAGCGGTCCTCAACCGACACCGTGGCTTCTTGCAGGCTCAACGGGATTGCGCTGAGCGGTACGTAGCGGCTTCCCTCGGCTGCGAGTTCCTGGTGCACCATCGTAGGCAGCGTCCCCAGGCGCTGCTCAGCGTGGCGGACAAACGCGACCGACCACAGGACCAGAGCCAGCACGGCGATCGCGATCACCGCACGCAAAAAACGCACGTAGGCGTCCCTCCAGTTCCTGGGATCAGA
>JAJYVN010000095.1 GCA_021791995.1 Bacillota bacterium | reverse complement strand
CCAGTGACGTCGCCCACCAGCTACACGGCTGCTTGGTCATTACCGTGGCCGGACTCTCACCGGCAAGTTCAACACAGCTTTCGTGATACACGCCTGAGTAGTTACGACGCTCGCACGTGCAAACGATGTTCCACCCGTTGCCCGTTGGCCCACGCCAGCAACTTTTGTCGCTGCTCATCGGTGATCTCCAATCGTTCCGATTTTCGCATCGCCTTTTTGCACCCGCCCCATCGCCACGTATGCGACTCGGCATGAGGCCTGGGGTGCAGAATGTCCAGTGGTTTTTCGCTGCCGAATGGGGAACGAACTTCTGGGACTAACCATTAGTCTTGTTCTAACGGCGGCACACCGGATGTGCTATACGCCGGGTCGGGCATAGCGCTCCTGATCACCAGGAAAGACCGAGAACCATCCGGACCGGCGTGGGTCTTGATGGTAGTCATATGCACCCAGCCGTTGGTACCGTTCGGCCGCCTCTGCAACTTTTTCGCGGTCCAAACGCACCCCTAATCCAGGACCTTCGGGAACAGCGATGCTGCCCGCGTCATACTGGAAAGGATGTCCCTCGATGACATCGCCGAGGAGATGGTGATAGTGCGCATCCGCTGCAAAGGCGAGGTTGGGCACTGATGCAGCAAAATGAAGCATGGCGGCGAGACTAACACCCAACTCACCACCGCTATGCATACCAAGACCGAGGTTAAATGTTTCGCAAACGCCAGCGAGTTTGCGCGCTCCAAGGATGCCGCCCCAAAAGTGCGGGTCGACCAACACCACCCCTACGGCCTGCATATTGACTGCGGCTGGCACGTGATCGAGCGCAGTTACAACGGTGTTGGTGGCCGTCGGAATCCACGTGCTCCGGCTGACCCTCGCCATGCCAGCGAGACCCCACGTCGGATCTTCCAAGTACTCAACACCGATACCCTCGCAGTGCTTGGCGACTCGGACCGACTCCTCGACGGACCAGACGGAGTTCGGATCGAGACGCAGCTTCGCTGCCGGAAACGCATGACGCAGAGCCGCCAAAACCTCGATATCGTGGTCTGGTGGGTACACGCCGCCCTTAAGCTTCAGCGTCGAAAATCCAAATCGGGAGATCAGGTTCCGGGCATGCGCCACCATGGTTTCCGCGTTGCATTCTCCCCCTGCCCCAGAATCTCCAACATAGCGGTAAAAGAGGTAGGCAGCGAATGGAACCTTCTCTCGAAGCCTTCCTCCGATGAGATCACAGACTGGACGTCCGACCGCTTGTCCCTGGATGTCTAGGAGAGCGAACTCAACAGCCGCAAATATCTGCGATAATGGAACGTACAGCGCCTGCACCGGGTTGGCACACTTCCAACGCACCCTCTCCAATTGGTAGGGATCCTCACCTAACAGCACCTCCCGTAAACCCATGAGTGCCTGCTGCGCAGAATTTCCTCCTCCCCCCACCTCGCCGAGCCCCACGATGCCTGTATCCGTCTCGACTTCAAGCAAAGTACGAACAAACCATCCTGGATGGACACCGTTGGCATGCCGCAGCGGTGCCTCAAGCGGTATTGCCACCGTCGTGGCACGTACATCCGATATGCGCCCGCATTGGGACTTCGTCATTCTCCTCACCCCGTTTGGCAGCTCTTTCAGCATGGATAAAACGGCCTTGCCGCGATTGGACGAACCGTGGGATCGTAGCCCCGCACCAACACCGATCGGAACAACAGGGGCCCATAGACCTACCTGAACTCGGTCACTGCGGAAGTGCTACGCCCAGGGTGGCGAGTAATCCCCCGTCGATAGGCACCGTCACACCTGTGATGAAGGATGCTCGAGAACTAACCAAAAAGAGGACGACTTCTGCAACCTCTTCTGGTAGAGCGACTCGCCCAAGGGGATGCATTCGTCCGAAACCCTCGATGAGTTGCCTCGCCTCTGGTTCCGCCGGGGAATCCCCCACGCCCCTCCGCGCAAGCAGGCGCGCAGCCTCTTGTAGCATCGGGGTGTCCACCGATCCCGGGCAAACGGCATTGACGCGGATCCCTTCTTGCGCGTGGTCGATCGCTAGAGCACGTGTCAGCGCTACAAGCCCTCCCTTCGAAGCGGCATAGGCGGCAACCCCCCTCTGTGTCGCAAAGGCTTGGACGGACGCCGTGAAAACGACAGCGCCTCCCCCTGATGAGACCATGTGCGGTATGCATGCTCGTGCCATGAGGAATGCAGATTTCAGATTGACCGACATCACCTCATCCCACAGTTCTTCCGTTGTTTCCACGATTGTTCCGTATCGTTGGATACCCGCGTTGCTGTGAAGGACATCGAGTCGCCCGAACGAGGAAACAACGCATTTCACTGCTTGTTCAACGTCCTGACCCCTGGCAACATCGCAGGCAACCGCCAACGCCTTGCCCCCGAGACGCGTAATCTCACGTGCAACGGCCTCTGCAGCGTCTCCGTCCTTATCTACGACTCCGACGCTGGCGCCCGCCCTGACCATGCGTAAGGCAGTAGCTCGGCCAATCCCTTTTCCCCCTCCGGTAACCAGGGCGACATGATCCACCAGGTCCCCGCTCAATCCATCAGCCATATTGCGTGCCTCCTCACCTTCACCTCACTGTGGAACCGTCATCATCATATCTGCAGCGAACGTTGCCCTCTTAAGCCTTTCCGGCGGACATACCGCCGTCCACAGTTAACCCTGCGCCCATCACGAAGCGAGACTCGTCCGACGCCAAGAAGAGCGCAGCCGCAGCGATGTCCTCCGGTCGACCCAAGTTGTCGGTGAGTTGCCTCCGCTGGATGGCTTGAAGAGCCTGTGCCTCTTCCCCAGCAAACGACCGCCGTAAATACCCTTCGACGAACGGGGTCCAGATAGTTCCAGGCAGCAAAGCATTAACGCGGATAGCGTATGGAGCACAGTCAACCTGCATCGACCGGGTCAAAGCCAAAACTGCGCCCTTGCTCGCTGCGTATGCCGCACGTCTGGCCAACCCGATGTTTGCTATCGCGGACGACATATTGATGATCGATCCTCCGCGCTGCATCTTCATTTGCTCTACGGCAAATCGGGATCCCAGGTAGACGCCGCGGACGTTGACCGCCATAACGCGCTCCCAGTCCGCTTCCTCGGTCTCCTCCACTGCCCCTACACACCCTATTCCCGCATTGTTGAACAACACGTCCAGTCGACCCCGCCCACCCAATGCAACCGCCCCACGAACCATCGCCTGTACGTCTGCAACCCGCGAGACATCAACATGCATAAACCCCGCCTGTCCCCCCAATGCCGAGATGGCGGCAACCGTATCGCCACCAGCGGCGTCGTCGATGTCCGCGACCAGCACAATGCCGCCGTGACGCGCAAACAATTCTGCCGTAGCGCGCCCGATCCCAGAAGCTCCACCCGTAACAACACAGACCTTGCCATCGAGGGTCGTCGTGCCCACCACCTTCCATAATTCCTTGTGAGTCCCAGTCGCTGGTGCTCCAAATCACGGTCGTCTTGTCCTGAGGCACTATGCGAAAAGCGACAGCCCAGCCAGATCTGCATTGCCTCGGCCAGCACACCTAACGATGAAGAACAACCCTGTAGCTGTACTGGTCTGCGCGGTATGCAGACGCTCCCCAGTGGTTGACTTCCCCACGATCATCCAAGGTAACCCTGTCCACATACAGAACGGGAACACCCGTTGGTAAATCCAGATACGCACGCTCCGTGCGATTCCCCGCTCGTGCCGTGATGGTCTCGACGGCTTTACCCAGGTGAATACGGAGGCCCTGCTCGATCATCTGGTGGAACGCTCCCGTCAGGTCCTGACGCACAAGCCAGTCCCCGATAAGCAACGGCCACCAAGTCACTTCGTACGCGACGACCTGCTCGTCAGCGAACCGTTGGCGAATAATGCGCCACCCAAGACTGCCTGAGGCCGCGCGCATCCGTTCTGCCGCGACCCCCTCCATCGCCAAACGCTCTGCAGAGATCAGCTTGGCTCCGGGTTTGCGACCTGATGCGATCATTTCTTCAGAAAACCCTGTCAGGCGACCGCTATGCTCCTCCGCTCGCTGATCTCGCACAAACGTACCCCGTCCTTGGTACCGCACAACGAGCCCTTCCTGCACAAGTTCCAATACGGCCCTACGAGCGGTGATGCGGCTGACCCCATACTGTTGAGCCAATTCTGTCTCTGCCGGTAGAGCTTGTCCGACAGACATCTCACCGCTCACAATCTTCTGCCGCAGCACCTCTAGAAGACGCCAATACAGCGGTGCGTGCGTTTGAGGTTGCGCCTTGGGGAACAGCTCACCGGGCATCATGCTCCAGACCACCCCTTTCAATCGGCATCTCATTCGCACGGGTGACGTTCCGCCCCAGAGACGCACCCGAGAGAGACCTTACGATCCAGATCGTAGCCGCCGAAATCACCAGACACGCACTCCACGCCCAGCATGGTCCGCCATCCTGGACGAAACACCGCATTTCTATATGACAATAGGTCAGAGACTGATATCCGAACACTCTTCAACTGTCCAAGATTTTCCTAAGAATCCCGACTCGTAGTGCTCCAGGGCTTCGCCGAAACTCTTAACTGTGATACGACGGTCGTTCCCAACAGCGCTCGGCCCTGGTTTTTGGCAGAAGAGCGAAGACACCTCTTCTTCAGTATACCGCGTCGCACGGTACACGTGTCGTCCTTCATTTGCGGTATTCGTCCCCCAGAAGGGTGAATAATAGTCCCAGACAATCTCCCTCTGGGGCGTCACCTCGAAGATGCGGCCGGCATCTGACTCGCAAATCAAAGTGTTCCCGTTGCCCAACCTCTGGACTCCCGAGCGGTAAGGTGAGAAAAACGCTCCTGGTGCTGAGTATTCCCAGACTTGCACCCCCGACTCAGGGGCGATTTCCCGCACGACTGAATACCCACGATATGTTCCATTGTCAAACATCAATAGATGGCCATCCGGCAACATCGTTGGCTGGTGCTGCCCGTCTAGTGTGCCTGGTCCCCAAGCCCACACCACCTTCTCCTGCTGTCGATCAATCACACCGATCAGGTCAAGAGCACGGCAGCTGAATAGTATATTCCCCGCACGGAAGCGCGGATCCCGCAAACCCAGTGGCGTTTGCGGGAGGACCTCCACCGTATTTGTATGGGCCCAATCCGGCTGCCGCACCACGACGAGAGAGTTGTCCGGAGTTTTGATCGCATACCGCACGGGCTCGGGAAGGCCTGCAACCTCGATCATTTCCGATACATGTGCTGCCAACGAAAACTGCCACAGAACACGCCCCTGGCGATCCATCTCAATTATAATATCGTTGAAGATAGTTTGAGGAGTTTCGTTTGAAGCAAAGAAGTCCCTCATGGCGGGTTCCTTGCGCGATGTTAGTAGAACGATGCGCCCATCGGGACGTAGGTCAAAATCGTGGTGATACGGTCCTTCCCACTGCCATACGCAGCCTCCTTCAGGGTTGAGTTCCCGTAGTCCCCCGTGCTCACCATACGTGTCCACCAGCAGATTGCCCCCAGGCAACAACTGGGCTAGGTGCGTACGCTCGACTGCCCACCAGTGCACCATTATCCCCGCGTCATCCACAAGGCAAACAATATTGCCCATGCCGGGCGAGAAGAGTGTGTAGCCGCAGTGACTCCGTCCCGGACCATACCGTCGGACACCCGCCGGACCGGGCGCCACACGATCGAACGGGGGAGCTGTAATCAACAATCCGTCGACGAGCATCTCAGTGCCCCCCCTTGTTTCCCAACGAAACCGCAGATCGCTACGCTATCACATCAACAG
Organism: Bacillota bacterium; assembly: GCA_021791995.1. GTDB lineage: Bacteria > Bacillota > Sulfobacillia > RBS10-35 > JAJYVN01 > JAJYVN01. Next base: position 4,213 of record JAJYVN010000095.1, on the reverse strand, counting down.
CAGTCGAAGTGTGCGAAGTTCATGAGGGCGAAGACACCCACGTACACAGCACTCATCCTCGACTACCTGCCGTTGACAGTTTTCCTCTAAGTGTGAACAGGCCCACGCTTCTCTGAGGGTCTTTTCGGCTGTCCGTAGTACGAACTCGGTTTCACGACCCGCCAATTCCAGAATCCGCACGATTAATCCCTGCCCATTTTCGGCGGGCTTAACAGCGGCCACGCGTGCCGTCAGAGAGTCCAACTGAAGTAGAGAGCCTTCCACAACCAGAGCGCCATCGGAACCACCCCGGTCATCCTGCCGTAAAGGCTCCCCATTGGCGATGTGCCGGACGACAACCGGTGCACGGTGTAACCGCATTGCCATTTCGTGACAAAACATCGGATCAAAGGATCCTAGATGCGGTATGATCCGGTAACGCAACACAACCCGACCACCTTGTGCCGCTCGAAAGTTTGTAAACCAGTGATTGTGCAACGCCCAAGACACCACCGTTCCCGCCCGGTGGGGTATCAGTACGTCAGAAACTCTGTTCGTCGTAATTCCACCAATCTGAGTAAGGGGGGCGTCGCGCAGAAGCAACGTCACACCCCATCGCGGTCCGGAGATATCCACCCAGTCCTGTACCAAATACCAGTCGCGACAAGCTCCGGGAAGCTGATCTCTTTCTGGCATCATGTTCGTGCCGGGAACCGCAAGATGTATCTCCGCGTCCTCCACCGCGAACGGAAAGGATATGTACACCGCTTCCGGGTCCGTAACCTCTTCTTTCTCCAACGTGTACGTCAGGTCAATCCAGGGGTGTACCGCTGAGAGTTCCACCTCCACGCACAGTCGTCGACACCCTGGCGCCTGCCCCTCGGCGATGAGGCTTGCGCCGAACGCATCCCTCCGCCCGACTCGCAGCCGAAACGGCCCCGCACCGGACCTTTGGAACCCTGGTTCCAAACCAAATCCCTCGCGTCGATCCGGTCGTCCTTCACCGGCTTGCCACAAGGCTGACCGGTCGTTGGCTGCCACTTGTTCGTACACATATCGACCGATTCCCCGCAATTGCTCTGGAACCGCCCGGTCGACGAGGTCCATCTCACTCTGCGCGTGAATCAGGCTTGCGATCGCCCCCGTCCGAGCGTCCGTACGCAACTGGAACCATCGGTTGCTCAAGGTGTCGTAGCCCACGTCCAGAAACGACAGATCGCTCACTGGAGTCGCCATGTCCTCTACACCAGGGGTGAGACGATATAATCGCCACCCGAGCGGAGGCAAGTTCGATGCCAGCCATTCGATGGAACCGCCCCTGCGGACAGAAGGTACGACGGATCCGTTAGGGTCCACCACACCGTTTGCCGGAGTGATGGCCACCCCGCCGATAGGATACGCGTCAACCAGTCGATGTTCCTCACCTCTTGCTGGCGTGCTAACAATCGCATCAACCGGAAACGCGCAGGGGTTCACCACCAGGATCTCGTTCGGATCCGTACGCCTTGACGCAACGACGATCCGGCGTACCGCGTCCCCCGCTAGGGACTGGGCATGCGCTGCAAGCGCCGCACCGCTATACGCCGATCCCGCTTTCCAGTGCCATTGCCCAGTAACAACCGGATGATACGGATCCGATACGGAGGCACCGGCGCCCCAGGTATGCTCTCCGAAGAGGAGCAACTGTCCATACGATTCGCGCAGCAGGGAATACGGTACGGAGATCCCTGGGTCCAATGCGCTCGCCATTGCCCACAACCTGCTCGCCGTATCCACCCTGTCCCGTCCGTCGCGACAAACGGCCACTTCTGCCGCGGACGAGGCCACCCCGTCTGCCCACCAGTCGGTCCAGTCACCCCGGAAAACCGGGAGTGATTCGCCAAACCTCTCCTCCACATAACGGAAAACGCGCAGGGGTGTCGCGATCTCCATCAACGGTCTTTCTTTGCTTCCATTCCACGTCTGCACAAAGTCGCAAAGCTGCGGGGATGGGCCACCATTGTCGCAGCTTTGATCATTTGTATATTGGAAGCACAGGAAGTTGAAGGGGTATGCCGCCTTTCTCTGTCCTTCCACGTAATCGTGAAGCCGATCTTCGAAAGCCTCAATCGACCGCCCGAGACCGAGCAGTAAGCTCGCGTAATGGTAGTGCCAGCCATTGAAGACTAGCAGCCGTCGTCCAGAGGGACCCTCCCACCAAAACGGTAAAGGCGCGTGCAAAGGTGCTCTGCCCCGCGTAGCGTTTACGGCCGTCAACAGGTACGGTATTCCAATATCAGGCAGTAAGTCGGCGAGCCACCAGTTTAGCCCATTGACATCGCCCTGCATGGCGCATTGGATCGGTGCACCGAGCGTCTCTCTCAATCGGCGTACAGCGTACAGGCTACGTACTACCTCCTCCTCGCTCGGTAGTGGCGTCAGGTTCCAGGCCATCGCTGTCACCTCAATGAGCCCCTCGCTGATGCATTTTCGCAATGCATCTACTGCCTCATCCGACCTACGTTCGAGGTAGTACACCAGCGGCCCGGTGGTTTCACAGGTCCACCGAAACCGCGCCTCAGGAGAAGCGCCCGTTCTCTGCAAACAGTGCTGAACCGCCTGGTCGATATAGCTGGCGTGTAACCGCAGGACTACTTCTTGATGGTCCGTGTATCCAACGTCCGTGTGCGAATGGTGCACAACGAAGATTCGATCTATGGTCATGTCCAACCCCTCTTTAATCAACGGGCAACGGCGTACCACCCTGCACACCAATTGCACGTCTACCATGGAGGTATCACATCACATATATAGTCTGAACACTGGCCCACACCTCGGATGAGAGAAGAATCCGACGGAACACGAGCTCACCGCTAACGCAACGGTGGTGTCGACCATTCAGTGGAAATAGTCGCCTTCGTCACGATCCGCATCGTGCGCATAAAGACCGACAAGCTGTTTTATGAAAGCATCACTGCCGGTTCCAAACGACGGACGGGGCGAATGCCCGATGTCGGTATGACGATAGGGCACCAAGTACACCGTATCTCTGGCAGCTTCAGGCATGGCATCGTCCCTCCACTCGCTTGACCGACGAATCCAAGCAACGGAAATCCGTTCTCTCCTGCAGGCTCACGCTGACACCGTGAGCGCTGTCACCATCGACCCGTCATATACTTATAACATATATGCGGTGTGAAGCAAGACGATAGACCACGACTCCCAGGTACACGTCAAAGTCAGAGGTCGGATAGAACCACAAGGAACATGCTCCTGCTCACGCGTAATGCGACGAATGAGGCCGTTGGTGCCAAAGGTAATTGAGAATTTCCGGGGTAGAGGGTAAACCGAAGACAAACACGCAGAGGCCCCGCCATGGTCTGGGAAACGCCCTCGAAAGCGCCAGACCAAGCAGGGTCTCTGCCGCAATTGGTGATTGCAATGGTCATGGTAGCTTGGCCGGTGATCAACATCAAGGAGTGGATCGACAAGCTGGACGCTTGGCTGAAGGAATGGCCCAAGCAGACAGGCCGGGTGTGTCCGGTGTGTGGGGCGGTAGCATTGGTGGGTCATGGTCTACGCCGACGTTCGGTGCACCTGGAGCGAGCCGGACCAGGGCAAAGCTGTAGCGTGGAGTGGATCCTGGTACAGCGGGTGCGATGCAAAGCGTGTGGGCGGACACATACGTTATTGCCGGCCTTTCTTGCTCCGTATCTTGCAGCCAGTAACCGTTGTGTACCAGCCGGTGGGAGACCGGCCGCGCAGAACTACCCGTTCACGCGCGTAGCGAATCGGACGCCTGGACTGGGCGACCATCCCGGCGAAAGCTCCGAAGGTAAAGTCTCCGCCGCCCGGAAGGGTGGGACTCACCAGGGAGGCGAGCGAGTCACCGGGTCGCAGCATGAAGCGAATGCTGCTGCGTCGTAAGCAAGAACCCGGCTGAAGTGGGTGCCGGGAACAAGAGGGGGCCGAGCCCGAGGTACGGGGGCGAAGGCTGGAACCCCTGACGAAGAGACGGGTAAATGCAGTCAGGGAGCCCCTCCGGCGTATAGGCAGCGACACGGCGACAAGGCACACAACGCAAAGCTGGGAAGGGCTCGGGCCCCGCCGGGAGCGTCCGCGAACGGCAAGGCGGACCGTATAAGCATCAAAGCGAAGTCGGTCCGTGGGTGCGAGTCTGGCGGATCGGGCCGTAGTACCGAAGAGGTTGCGGACACTACAACCGCGACGGAGGAAAGGGCCCGTGGGTGACCCG
>JAJYVN010000094.1 GCA_021791995.1 Bacillota bacterium | reverse complement strand
GCCGGTCGGTTCAGGGATGGTGGAGAGCGCCTGCAAGTTGGTGGTCGCCGCCCGCCAAAAGGGCGCCGGCATGCGTTGGGGAGGCATCGGCTGCCAATCCGTCGCCACCCTGCGCGCTGTTCACCGCTTCGGTCCGTGGGACCGCTTCTGGCAGCGCCTGCCCCACATGCGCCGACCACTCGTCCGGCACTTGGTCAACCCGGCTGCCTGACCTCGACCACAATTGTGGGGTGCACCCCTTGAAGGCGTTCCCCAGTGTCCAATGCCGCTCCAAGATATAGACTTAATGCTCTGTACCTACAACGTAAGACCACGTCAGCACCAGCCAAGCGCGGACGCACGACCCGCTTCATACGGGCCATGAGGGACATAATCCGGCAGTCGGCCACGCATCGCCTGGCGGTTTCTCTTTCCAGAGCGCCTTTCTACATGCGCCTACACATCCAGCGAGGAGATGTGGAGGGAACACAACATGCCATCGCAGTATGGATTCCATGGCCGCCGTGTGACCCAGGACCTCTCTTTGTCGAAGTCGGCCCACGGAGGAGGATGCGAGCACTGGGCGTGGGCTTGCCCACCACTGCGCAGGCCAAACGCTGTGTGCTTTGGCCGCTGGGCAGTCCGCACCTCGTTCGAAGCGGAGCCTCAGTGACTGAGCGTTGTTGTATCTGAGCGGGGAAGCGGTGGCTCCTTCGCAGGCGGCACGCTCGGAGATCCCGTCACCACCCCGCGCTGTTCCAGGTATCGCTCCACGAGTTGTTTGCCGACCGCTTCACATAACTGTTTCGTTGGGTCGGGGTCCGAGGAGTGATCGCGGTCCTCCGCGCGCAAACGGGACTGAAGAAGGAGCACCACGCCGAGCGCGCCCCCAAGCGTCGCGTTGTCCAAATGTGGTTTTGGTGCGAGTGACGTGACACCAGCGTCCTCCATGCCATGGATGTAGCGAGCGCCGCGCATGAGCGAGATCACTGCTGCGATCAGCGAGAGGACAATCGAGATGTAGAAGGCGTCACGCAGACCATGCATGAAGGCCGGGGCGATCAGCTGGGGGAAAAAGTGTAGCGAAAGCAGTTGGGCGGAAGCGCCAACGGGCAGTGCATGTAGGACCGATGCCGGGAGCAGGGTCGCCAGGGGGTTGTATCCTAAAAAGGCCGCAAAGAGAGCAGCCGTTGGAGGGAGATGCGCTACTCCCTGAGCAATGGTGGTAGGTAGGCCAGCGGTGACCAATCCGGAGAGTAGAACCCCAGGGAGATGGCTGGCGAGGCCAAGGATCACGATGGTGAAGAAGATGCCCATGCTGAGCATTGTGGCGGCATTTTGGAACGTGGCACGCATGCCGGAACCAACCCCCCGGTGCTCCGGGGGGAGTGCGTTCATAATCGCTGTGGAGTTGGGTGCGGCGAACATGCCCATGCCAAGTCCCATCAGCAGGAGGATCGCCGCAAATACCCAGTAGCCGAAGTCAGCGGAAAGCCGGGTCAAAAACCAAAAAGCGACGGCCGTGATGACCATCCCGCCGGTGGCGAATCCGCGTGCACCAAAGCGGTCGGACAGCGCGCCACTGAGTGGGCCCATCACAAGGAATCCCGCCATGAGGGGGATCATATCGAGACCCGCCTGGAGCGGGGTATGCTGAAAGCTCACCCCATGAAGGGGTAACCAGATCCCCTGCAGCCAGATGAACTGCAACCCGCCGCGCGCGAGCGACCCCATGAAGCCGCTGATGTTGCCAGCGGAGAACATTCGGATGCGGAACAGACTCAGCCGGAACATGGGGTCCGCCACACGGGTTTCAATCCAGACAAAGGCTACCAAGAGCAGCACGCCAGCGCCCATGCTCCCCAGAACAAAGGGGCTTTCCCAGCCCATCGTCGAGTGGCCGTACGGTTGGATCCCATACGTAACCCCGATCAATAGAGCAGTCAGTCCGAGGGCGAAGGTTGCGTTCCCGAAGTAGTCGATCTTCTGGTGCGCGCGGATTTTCGCCGTCTCGCGGAGCATGAGGTATGCCCACACGGTTCCGACCAATCCAACGGGTACGCTGACCAAGAAGATTCCGCGCCACCAGATGGCCGAGAGTAGCCCCCCGACAATCAGGCCGATCAGCGACCCGCCGATGCCGGCAATCTGGTTTACGCCCATCGCAAAGCCCCGTTGACTCGGCGGGAACGCATCCGTGATGATCGCTGCACTATTGGCAAACAGGAAGGCACCGCCCACGCCCTGGACCAAGCGGAAAAGGATCAGGTCCAGCGCGGCCCCGTTACCGGTGCCTGGTGTCAAAAACAGCAGGAGCGAACCGAGGGTGAAGACGGCGAATCCTGCGTTATATAGGCGCACACGACCGTACATATCCGAGATGCGTCCGAAAGTCACCAGGAAAACCGCCGTGACAACCATGTAGCCGAGGAGGATCCAAAGGAGATAGCTGATCTCTCCGGGTGCCAAGGGATCAATCTGAATCCCCCGGAAGATTGCGGGCAGCGAGATCAGGATAATACTACTGTTGAGTGCAGCCATCAGGACACCCAGCGTCGTGTTCGACAGCGCAATCCATTTGTATGCTGGCCCAACGCTTCGGGCGCTCCGCGCCGCCACGTGTCGTCCATTCGGGGAAGAACTAGCCGCTGCCACACCCAGTCCTCCTCAAGCTCATTCCGATGCGGGGTGCGACGTTGCCATGTCGTGCACGGCGAACGCAACTTGGGCAAAAAGCCCCCAAACACTCACCAACAACAGGGTGGCCCCCACGGCGAGGTCGTTTCGAGTCGCGGCCAAGAGGTGGCTTCCCGCCGGCTGGTAGCCCACCCAAGCTGGCGCCACAAGAAGCCAAACACCTGCAAGTGCCAAAAGCGATGTACCAATCCACCCCACCGAAACGAGGCGAATTCTCATGAGTCTCCCTCCTTCGACCGCGCATGGTTGCCGTCGATCCCCCGCCGCTGCGCAAGATCGGTCAAAAGGGCCGTTGCAATTGGAACAAGCAGTTCGTCAATATCGGCCGCTGCTAGTGCCACTGTTGCCGGAATCTTCTCTGGTTCTGCGGGGTTGGCAGAAGTGTCGGTCGCTTCATCGGTCGGTGCATCTGGCGTTGGGGTTGCCGCACGGGGTGTGGCAACCGGCTCGGTTACCTCCGCCGCTGGTAGGCTCTGCGTCCAAAACGCGTGGGCGATTTGCCGACCGTAAAGCATAAAGGTGACGGCCGTGAGCACGACGACGGCGGTACCGGTCCAGAAGTCCGTCAGCACCATGCTTCCCCACCCGGATACCGGACGCGGATAGCGCAGAACCCACGGCGCTGTGATCAGCCAGACACCGGCGAGTAGCGCGATCGTGGTTGCCGCCAAGGCACTGACATACCGTCCATAACGCACCGCCAACCACCCCCGAAGCCCTCCGAATCGTTAGTGACCACGCTGGTCTGCGAGCGCGCGCCGCACCGCATTCAGGCCATTGGCCAAGCCCTCGACCTCCTGGGGAGAAAGCGCGGAGAATAGGTCACTCAGGGTAGCGTGTTGGCGGGCACGCGCTCCCGCCAACGCCGCGTGACCTTGTGGTGTGCATTGCAGGGGCACGATGCGCCGATCGCCCGATGACGGTAGTCGCTGCACCATACCCCTACCCACCAAGCCGTCAATCGCCGCGCTCACTGCAGCGGGGGTAACTTCGAGGCTTTCCGCGAGCACCGACGTGACCAGTGGTCCCTCCTGCAGATGCCGGAGCAGACGGTATTGTGTCATTGTCAGCGGTTCAACCCCAGGCTCTGAATTCGCGGATACCTGCGCCAACAGACGGGCAAGACGAGGCACAACCTCCATGGCGACTGCAGCGGCCGCACTTTCATTCTGCAGCAGTGGTTCCGTGCGCATAACGATCCTCCACCGTAGGATATGGTACGTTGTACGAATAGTATAGTATGTCACATAATGCGAGGCGTCAATCGCGGAAAATCTGCTTGTGACGGCTACGTAAGCTAGATACTGACAGCTTTGCAGCCTTATCCTTTTAATGCTAGCAATATACTGTGCAGCTTGGTCTGCGCGGTGTATAATCAAACCGTTTCCGATGCGCCGCACCCACCCTCGCTGACCCCCATTTGGACGTTAGCAACAGCGATTCCATAGCGTGCGCCGATCTCGTACGCCCGTCCATGAGGTTCTGTTGTTACAGCGTTCTGGGTGGAAGGCCAGCTCTGAATGCAAAGGATGGGAGCGTCATGCACGTTCGTTGGCAGCAAGCCACGGGGGCTTTCATCTGGGTTCGCCGGGTTGCCGTTGTGGCATATCCCGGTATGTGGTGGGGGAATGTGCTCCGCCCGAGTGAGCAGGGCAGCTTGACACCCTCCGGTGCGGCATACGCTCCAGACCGGATCGATGGTCAGCCCTCCTGCCGTATCGTTGTGCGTCGCTATACGAGTAATCCATCCTGGTACACCTGGGCCGAGGGGTGCTTGACGCCCGCCGCGTGGGCGGTGTTTTCCTATCGGGTTGCCCACCGGCTCTGGATCGTCGGCCTGCCCAGTTTGGCTCTGGCCGTGTCGCTGCCTGCCCGCATTAGTTCTGGGGCTGACATCCATCCGCAAGCTGTCATCGGCCGACACTTCAGACTTGCGCACGGCTTCGGAGTCGTTATTGGCGCCACTGCCGAGATTGGCAATGACTGCGTGCTCCTGCAGGGGGTGACCCTGGGGGTACGGCACGTCGGTCAGGCAGAGCCTCCCGGTACCCGCGTCCACCCCCGCCTCGGTAACCTCGTCCGGGTGGGAGCCGGCGCAGTGCTTCTCGGATCCATCACGGTGGGTGATGGTGTCCAGATTGGCGCGAATGCTGTCGTGCTGGACGACATTCCCGCAGGCGCCACGGCCGTAGGGATTCCGGCGCGCATTATTCGCCGGGTATCTGCGGCGGAGCCGTCTCCGCTGCTCCCCAGTACCTATCGCTTGCTGGAAGGTGAGTGGGATGCGAGCGATACGTGACCGCCGCGTTCCATCCGTTGACGGTATCGGGCCGCGCCCTTCTCTCGTACCGACCGCAGTGGTGGAACGGTCGGAAGACCCAGTGGTTCACCGCACGGATGGATTCGGTTAGCTCGCGCGAACCGTCACCCACACTTGATAGCCGACCACCACGAGCATGAAGATGACATAAGCGCGCATCGCCCACATCAGGATCCGTGTGCCGGGTCCCAGGCGTGCTCGGGGATAGTGCTCTTTCTTGGCACCGACGAGTTGATCGGGCTCCAGCACATCGAGCACCCACGCATCTTGTGCCACAGGGCTGTTCTCTTTTGCCGAGGTCAAACGGGACGTTCCCATGTGCCTTCCCCTTCGTTCACGATGTCGGCAACAGGTGCGGAAACAGGATGGTCACAGCAAACAACAAGCCCGAGCCGGTCAGGAACACGACCACGGCACTGATCAATACGTTTTGCAGTGGTGATGTGGTCTCGTCGCCGACAACCTCGGGATCGCGGCACAACAGGTATAGGAAGATTAGTGCTGGCGGCATCGCTAACACGGCGACGACGTTGACAATCAGGACAATATACTCCAGGGGCGCACCCGGGATCAGGACGAGTGTGCCAGCGACTACCGCGATCAGGGCCAGGACAACGTAGAACGGCCACCCTTCACGCACCGGCCGATTCAGACTGTGCGCCGTCCGGGTCACCTCGCCAAAGGCGTAAGCGGATGAACTGGAAATCGTGATAATCGCGACCATGCCCGCCTCAAAAATCCCGAGAGCGAACAGTGCTGCGGCAAAGTGCCCAATATATGGTTCCAGAGCCTGGGCGAATTGTGCCGCCTGGAGTTTGGCGGCGCTGATGTGGTGGACAAAGAGAGGGATCGTTGCAATGACTGCGGCGCAGCCCGCAAGCGCGGCCAACAGCGCACCAATCGCTGTGTCAAATCGGCCATGCTTGATATCGGCGGCCGTCATACCCTTATCCGATACGGCGCTTTGCTGGAAGAAGAGCATCCAGGGCGTAACCGTTGCCCCGATGTCCGCGACCAGGATCAGCAGCGTGTTGGCGGTGAATCCGCCCGGAAGCGGGCCCCAGCTCAGAAAGGCATGCCCTACGGCGCTCCAGTCGGCATGCGCAAGGAGCGCTACTGGAATAAAGATCAGGTTAAAGATGGCGAACCCGAGGGTCAGCCGCTCCCACGTCCAGTAGCGGCTGGTTACCGAGAAGAGGATGACAACCACCAGCGCCAGTGCCACGGACACTACGGGTGGAACTCCAAAGAACCCGAGCCCAGCGCGCACGCCGATGAATTCGGTGACCAGCGTAAGGAAGTTGCCGAGTGTGAGGTCGCCCACGGCGAACCAGCCCCAAAACGGGCCGAAGCGGTCAAAGATCAATTCGGCATGCCCACGGTGGGTCACTGTCCCGAGCCGAACCGTCATTTCCTGTACCACGTATGCCATCGCGAACGTTAGCACAATAAACGGGAGGAAGAAGGATGCACCGAACTGCGCGCCAGTGGCGGCGTAGGACAGCATGCTCGGTGCATCGTTCTCGCCCAGCATGACCAAGATGCCGGGACCGATGAGGGTCAACAGCAGCAGCAGTCGACTGTTGCGTGACCGAAGCCAGTGGACACGGCGCCGATCGGCCGCACGGTGCAGGTCCTCCGTGGTGACCGCGGCCACAGGACTAAGGGCGCTCATACGTGTCCACCCGTTCCATGTGTGGCGTCGTTATCCCCTGTTGTGTGGGATCCCGCCACCGTGACGCTGACCGCTCGAGCAATGCGCGGCCCCACGACGACGTGGCCCGGCTTCATGGCTCCCGCGATGAAGAGTGAAACTGTGCCGTCGAGCGGCTGCACGTTGCCGACCTGGACCGACGCACCTGGGACCACTCCCAAGCCATCCAGATAGGCGAGCAGGCCAGGTACCCGTTCATCCACTCGCACCACAACGGCCTTATTACCTGGTTGCAGGTCCGCGACCGTCTGCAAGGCTGGGATTTCCACGACGTTCCCTTCTCGATCCGGGATGGGATAACCGTGCGGGCAGGTGAATGGATTACCCAGGAGGGATTCGAGTGCGTCCACCACAATGTCGGGCATGGCGTGCTCCATTTGGTCAGCGATTCCGTCGACCTGATCCCACGGCAGTCGCAGCACATCGGTCAAAAATCGCTCCACAAGGCGATGCCGCCGCAATACGCCGAGTGCCAGGCGTTGGCCCTCCTCGGTTAAGACGACTCCCTCGTACTCTCGGTACATCACGAGGCCGTCGCGTGCCAAGCGTTTGAACATTGCGGTGGTTGAGGCGGGCGTTACGCTGCGGCGTTCGGCGACCGCGCTGGTTGTGGCGGTGACGCCTTCATCCTCCAGTCGGTAGATATCCGCCAGGTAGTCCTCTGCCGCTAAGTGGGAAAATTGCGACATGTTTGTCTGATCCCTCCTCAACATTATGTCACGTCTAAATTATTGACGCCACTATATGCGAAGGTTGGTTTAGGTGCAAGAGGGATGCCGCGTAACCCGGAGTGGATCGCGCAGCATCCGCAAATGCCAAGTGCGTGGTATGGAGCGTCTGGCGAGGAGATCCGTAACGACGTGCCACGCTGAGTAGCAGCATCGCCCAAGCCGGATCGCTTGGTGTCTCGCGGCGGTGCACTTGGTCGTGGTCTTGTCCTAGAGCGCACGTGGCGGGGCATTCGGTGGTTTTGCAATAGTCGGACGAGACGCCGATGGCGGCAGACGATCCGGATCAAATGACCCAAGAGGCAGTCGGATCGACGGCGGATGGTGCAGGGAAACGGCTCGGCGGGCTCCGCTGAGCCAGGGAGGCCCTTCGGGGTTGGTCAAAGCCCGGTGATCGGTAGGCGGACCACTTCGCGCGTATCAAGATCCATGAGGCGCAACGCGTGATTGTTGGTGTCTGCGACCAGAATGCGTCCGTTGGCCACCGCAATACCCCCTGGTTCCGAAAAGAGCGCGTCGGTTCCGTAGCCATCCACCAGGCCGGCACGCCCACCACCTGCGATCGTGTGAACCGTTCTGGTTTCAGTGTCCAGTTCCTTGATGCGGTGGTTATACGCGTCACAGATATAGACCCGCCCTCGACATCCGGTGACACCTAAGGGGTGCTGCAGCCGGACCGCTTCCCCCACCCCATCGCGGTCCCCGAACTCGAAGAGCCCCTCCCCGACGATCGTCGTCACCGCCTGGGTCCGCAGGTCCACGGCGCGGATCGAACTGCTTTCGCTGTCCGCAACGACCAACCGGTTCCCATCGAGGCAGAGTCCACTCGGTTGCGCGAAGTCGGCGCCCGTTCCACGGCCGTCGCGTAATCCTTCGCGCGTGCTTCCGGCAAATGGCTTCGCGATCCGAGTGTTGGGCGAATAGGCCACGATCCGGTGGTTGCCGGCCATCGCGACATACAGCACACGATCGCAGTAGGTGATGTCCCATGGTGAGTTCCAGAGCTCACCCTGGGTACCGTCCCCCGCGAGGGTGTGGACCATCCCCTGGGGATCGATCAAACGGAGGGCATGATTGCCGGTGTCAGCAATCCAAAGGCCGTCCCGGGAAACGGCCAGACCCTGTGGGTCTCGAAAGCGTGCTTCGCGCGCTTCGCCGTCCCGGAATCCCGCATCCGGGCCCCCGAAAATCGTCTGCACCTGCCCGCCAGACGAGGCAATGACGATTCTATGGTTGCCTGTATCACTAATGGCGTAGCCGTCCTCTGTTCCGATGGCCTTGCCCGGAAATCGAAGATGCGATCCAACGGCCATTGCTTCGTCGACACTGGGGTAGATCGGGTCGGCAGAACCGATTCCGAACTCTTCCAGCATCGCCTCGACAGTCTCACGCATGGCGGCGAGATCGAACTCCCCTTCGTGACGCCCCACGATCCTCCCGTTGGGGTCAATGAAGACGAGCGTGGGCCAGGCCCGAACGGTATAGAGCCGCCAGATGGCGAAATCGCGGTCGTTGACCACCACATGTGCGACCGACAGGCGGTCGACCGCGGTGCGCAAGGCCTCCGTCTGGTGTTCTGCAGTGAACTTGGGTGAGTGGATACCGATCACCGTCAGGCGCCCGGCATAGAGCTCTTCAAGGTGGCGCAACTGAGGCAACACGTGTTGGCAGTTGATGCAGCAAAAGGTCCAGAAGTCCAGGATCACAAGGCGACCGCGTAACTCGCTCAGCCGAAGTGGGTGGGAAGAGCCAATCCAGTCCAGGCCATCAGGGAATTCCGGGGCCACGACCCGTCCGGCATACCGTGCCGCCACCATGCATTCCTCCCACGCTCAGACCATACACGCAATGGGCTCATCAGCACAATGCCAGGAATGTTCCCGCCTGGCGGAGGGCAACCTTAGGGGGATGAACACCGGATGGAGGAGGAGACGGCATGCCATACACAGATTCATTCGACAAGTTTAAGTCCCAGTTGGCAACGCGACTGAACGCGGCACAAAGCGTAGGTGCTTCTCGGGGTACGATCCTGAACGCCGCCAAGAACTTCAGCGAATACCTGTCGCATGAGGTGGACCCAAGCAATCCCGAGCAGCGCCTACTCAAGGAACTGTGGGACGTTGCCGACGATCGCGAGCAAAACTCACTTGTCAATATGCTGGTAAAGTTTGTCGACAAAGAGGACGGTGGCCAGTAGCAGCGCGCTGGTGGGGATGGAACAAACCCGGGTGCGGTGGTACAGTCTCTCTGACTTTCGCCGCTGAAAGGAGGAGGGATCCGATGAGTGAGGTGAAGATCACAGCGCTCGAGAATGGGCCCAACTTGGTCGAAGGACCTGTCCGCCTCATTGGTGCGGACGGGCATGAGATTGAGCACAATGAGCCATTTGCCCTGTGCCGTTGCGGGGGATCAAGCAAAAAGCCGTTTTGTGACGGAACCCACCGGAAGATCGGTTTTCAGGCAAGCGGTGTAAACCCGGCTGCGACGAAATGAGCTCTCGAGTAAGGGAGGGGATGTATCCATCCCCTCCCTTACCGCGTTCGCATGGAGATGG
>JAJYVN010000093.1:4468-10046 GCA_021791995.1 Bacillota bacterium | reverse complement strand
AGCGACCGGACGGCCGGCGATGGCGGAAAGGAGCAGGTAGCAGAGATGCGCCCCGCCGGTCGCGAGCACGATGGCGGCGATCAAAAGGAGCCCAAGGGTTAAGGCCAGCACCACCGAGAGGATCAGGGTCTTGTAAGCGGGGCGCCGTAGCTTTGGCACATATTCGTACGCATGATTGAAGGCGTCGATCAGTCGGCGGAACGCGGAGGACATGCCATAGAGATAGCCCAAGGCCCCGAGGTAGGCCAGGGTGGGACGAGCGACCGAGGCCCGGATGACGCGGACGAAGAGATCACGCACCTCAGGGGAGACAATCCCGGTCGGGATGCTTTCTGCCGTGGGGAGATGCAGGGGCAGAGCAGGCAGGACCGCCGCCAGGACCAGGCCCAACGGGAAGATGGCAAAGAGCAGGCTGTAGCTGAGGGCAGCCGCGTAGGCACCGATATCATCCCGCACCAAGCGATGGACAAAGGCCTTGCCGAAGGTCACCGCGTGGTGCAGCGACCACGAAACGCGCACATGCACCGCCCCTCACCACCCCCAAGGGCCGATCGCATGCCGCTCGGGAGCACCGATCCGCTACGGATCGCTCCTGTGCTCCTTCTCCCCCGTTCGCGCTAAACCCTTGCGCCCGGCCCCCTTCACCGTTCGCCACGTTCGACGGCTTCAGCGGCGCCGCCCCAACACCACTTTGTGCGTTTGCTGCGTGAAGGAACGACTGGTATCGCCACAGACCACCGTGGTCCCGGCGTGCACGACACTCGCCTCAAATACCGCCCCAGGCCCCACCTCGACGCGCGTCACGAGGCCGTTGTCCGACCCGACCGTCGCTAGATGGACGCCGCGGGCAGCGAAGATCGATCCACCGCGAAAGGTTGCGGATCCATGCACCATGCCTAGGGTCACAATGTCGGAACGCCACGCACCCGGTTGCCCCAACTCAACGTCACCGGTTGCCTCCAGACGCGAGTTGTCGAGGTATGGGGTCACGCATCCGCCTGGATGATCCAGCCGATCCCGCATGCGCGCCAGCGCCGTGGAGAGCACCTCCCCCACATCGTGCGAAACGGCCGCGATACGTTGCGTGGTGGTGTCCTCATCACCACCACCTTCGAAGATCCGCGCAAGGTCGTGCATGACCTTGGCGAGGTGCTGCACCTCCGGATCAATGATTGCGTCACAGTCCGCAAGGGCTGTATCCACGCGTCGCACCAGGCCGGTCACGCGACGTACCAACGCGAGATTGTCCCCCCGTAGCTTGACCACTTGGCGAAGGCTCTCCAAGAGGGAGTCACAGGTAGGGAGAAGCTCCGCATAGGTCCAACCGGCGCCGCCCGCGACCAACACGGACTTGGCCGCTCCGCGCCCAATGCTGATGTCCGCAGCCGCCATAATCCGCGCGCCAACCACCTTACCCTCGATCTCCACGTCCCCGTTGGCCTGAACCTTCCGGTCCGCCTCTACGTCACCGCCGATCCAGAGGTGTCCGTCCGTGGTCACGTCCCCTGTCTCCTCTGTGACGGAGCCCTCCATCCGCATCGCGGGGGCGATCGAAACCGTAACGCGCGCTCCCTCTACCGCGACCTGCGGACGGCCGCTGGCCGTTGCGATCGCGGTGTGGCCATCGGCCACCAGCATCGTTCCCGTGCCCGCCACCAGCGTGGGGCGGCTCTCGGGCGAGGAGGCCAGAACGCGCCCGGTTGTGGTGATCGGAGCGCGGGTATCGATCTCCACGATCGGCTGGCCGACAGCAACGAACGGGCGGGCACGTCGGGGAGTCCCCGTCACCTTGCCCGATTCTTCGATGATCGACCAGAGCACCGGGGACCGCCCCTCGGGCCGGGCTCGAGCCACCAGCACCCGATCCCCGGGGGAGCGAAGCGCCTCCTCTACGGACCCTTCCAAAGGAGGAACTCGCACGTTCGCCTCAGCCAGCGCCATCAGCACATCCTGTGTAGTGAAGCTGTGCGGCCGGGACGCCGTCTGTTTATGTGGCACCACATGGACCACTACGTCCGCCGGGGCATCAGCCGCGGTCGCTTCCACCATGGTCGGGACAAGCACCGTAATCCACGCCAGACATTCGTCCTCCGAGATGGAGACATCAATGCGGCCCGCCACCTCCTCGGTGCGACCCTGCACAACGATCGTATCCGTCTGTTGCACCACGATTTGACCCGTGCGCGGCTTGCCGTTGATCAGGACCTCCAGGCCGCTGGACGCATCGACGCACAGGCTCGGCCACCGACCATGCCCGGTTGGGTTACGGACATGCACCCTTCCCTCCTCGATCCACACCTGCCCATCCTTCCCCATCGCTGGCTCCTCTTCCGGCGCCCTCTCTGGCACCGATGGTTCGGGCAACGTGGGCCCTTCTGGATTCGCTCGGCTCTTCCGTAGCGGCCACACCATCGTTTCCCTCCTGGCATTCCAACGGTCTCACCCGACGGCAAGACACCGCCTGGGAGCAAGGCACAAGCCACCTAATCTCGTTATCGTCGATCCGCCGGAAACGTTGAGGGGTTTACGGGGGGAGCTATGAAGGTTATTTCTCTTCGCCCCTTGCCGCACACCTCCTTCCCGAACGCCCATCTGGCCGTTTTTCTCTCGGCCGGATGGACCTTGTCTCGCTCGGAACCTGTCGTGCAAAGTATGGAGCATGTTTGTCCGTTGGGGGGTCACCTTGGACCATACAAACCCTGTCTCCGATCTTGCGATTGTGGGTGGTGGTCCCGCCGGCCTCTTCGCCGCCTTTTATGCAGGGCTCCGGTCCCTCGAGGCACGCGTCTTCGAAGCCCTGCCGTTTCTCGGCGGCCAGGTCGCGGCACTGTATCCCGAAAAGACCATCTTCGACGTCGGCGGACTTCCGGGTGTACGGGGGGCAGACCTGGTCTCCGCACTAGAGCGCCAGGCCCGCTTTGGCACGCCGGACATTCGCACCTCCGAACCGGTCACAAGCCTCGAGGCCCATCGCGGCGGCTTCTTGCTCCAAACCTCCCAGGGAACCTATCAGGCACGGGCCGTCATCATCGCGGTCGGGGTCGGTGCCTTCACACCCCGCCCACTGGGGGTTCCGGAGGTGGACCGGTGGGAGGGACGAGGCATTCTGCACACGGTCTCCCATGTGGCGAGCTACGCAGGTCGCCACGTGCTCGTGGTGGGTGGCGGGGATTCGGCCCTGGACTGGGCCTCGGAATTGGCCGAGGCGGGTGCGACCACCACGCTCGTGCATCGGCGCGAGGCCTTTCGCGCCGTCGAGTCGTCGCTGCATCGTGCCGAGCGCGCGGGAGTACACATCCGCCGCTCCACCGTGGTGGACAACTTGGAAGGCACCGACCGACCGGAGCGAGCCCGCATCCGGCATCTGCCCACGGAAAAGACCGAAGAGGTCGCCTTGGACGCGGTCGTGCTCTCCCTCGGCTTTGTGGCCGACCTGTCGGCCGTACGGGCGTGGGGTCTGCCCCTGGAAGGCCGACACATCCCCGTAGCCCCTGACCGGATGGCCGTCACCCCCGGGATCTACGCCATCGGGGATGCGGTCCTGTATCCGGGCAAGCTCCCGCTGATCGCTTCGGCCTTCAGCGAGGCGGCGTTGGCCGTGAACGCCGCCGCCACGTTCCTTGATCCACGCGCGCACCTGCACGCCGACCACTCGACATCGATCGCGCGCTGATCACTGGGCGATCTCAAGGTCGGTGAGCACGCACCCAGGATCGGGCCCCCAGGGGTCACCGGCTGCGGCTGCACGCGCGCGGAGGTTTCCGTTGCACACATCGAGCCAGCGACACCCCGCGCAGCGCCCGTGCAAGAGGTTTTTCCGATCGCGGTAGCGCGCCAACTCCGAGCTACCCACCTCCCAGATCTCACGGAACGGCCGCTCCCGAACGTTGCCGAGCACCACATCGCTCGAGAACTGATCGGGGTGTACGTTCCCCTGCGCGTCGATCGCCACCAGGGCCCGACCGGAGCGGTTTCCCCCGTTGCGCTGCAGCATGCGGGCAATGGCGGGGGCGCGCTCCGGTAGAAAACGCTCCGCCCAGAGGAGGACATACGGGGCATCGGAGTGGTTATCAACGGTGAGCACCTCGACGTCTCGGCCCTGCCCGAGCCACAAGCGCGTGCGCTCCAAGAGTTGGTCCAAGACCCGTCGGGTCTCGCTCGGCGCCAGTTGCAAGGGGTCCAGTCCCATGCCCCGACCCGCCGGAACCAGGTGATAGAAGCAGATCCGCTGGATGTCGTGTTGCTCCACCAGGTCCAGAACCGCCGGGACGTAGGCGACATTGCCCGCATGGAGCGTAAAGCGTAGCCCCACGCGCACCCCCTGTTCCCGCAGATACCCGATGGCGGCCATCGTCCGGTCATATGCCCCGCGTTGACCGCGCCAGCGGTCATGCAGGTCCTGGGGACCGTCGATGCTGACCCCAACATAGACAACCCCGACATCCGCGATGGCCTTGGCCTTCGCCGCATTGATCAGGGTCCCATTGCTCGAAAGCGTGCAGCGCAGTCCCCGATCGGCGGCTGCCCCGAGGAGCTGCAGGGCGTCCCGGCGGACGAGCGGCTCGCCGCCCGAGAGGATCAGAGCCGGGACCTGGAGCGCAGCGAACTGGTCAATGAGCGCCAGGGCCTCCCCGGTATCGAGCTCACCCGGAACAAACCCCTGGACGGCCTGGGCGTAACAGTGCTCGCAGCGGAGATTACAGGACCGCGTCCAGTTCCAGACCACAACCGGCCCCGTGTTGGGCAGGGCCCCTGTCATCGACCGAGATGCCCCGTGCCCATACCGCAGATCCGGGCCCTCCCCCGCGGGAGCCCCCAACAGCCTGCTCAGATTATTCAAACGCAACACCCTCCCCCACAAAACACAGCGGATCGTCCCCCAGCGGGTCGCCGCTATGGGCCCAGGCCCGGCTACGCGAGCCACCACACAGCGCACGGTCCGGGCAGCGTCCGCAGCGCGGACCGTGCAACGCATCGGGATCACGTAGCTCCTTCATCAGCGGAGCGGTCCGGTAGATGTCCCCCAGCGAATCGGACCGGACATTGCCGACGGAAAGCGGCAAAAACCCACTCGGGTAGACCTCGCCGTTATAGGCGATGAACACAAAGCCGGCTCCGTCCCCAATCCTCGTACCCACCTGGCCAACCGCCGCCATCCGACGGATCTGTGGTGCCTCGGTCGTCTTGACGCGGAAGGGAAGGCTTGGTCCGGTCTCCACCAACCAGTGAAGGATCTCCTCGGCCCTCCTGGGATCAACCTCCCACTCCGGCCGTCCACGCCCGGTCGGAACCAAGAAAAAGAGACTCCACATGCGAGCACCCATCTCCCGAACACGCTCGGCGATCTCCGGCAGTTCGTCGGCGTTGTCCCGGGTCACGGTGGTCGCAACACTGAGGGACACACCAGCCTGCCCTGCCCACCGCGCGGCGTCCATCGTGCGCGCAAATGTGCCGCGGACACCGCGAAACCGGTCGTGCGTCGTGGCCGAGGCACCATCGAGCGAGAGCTGGATCCCGGCCACACCTGCGGATTGGGCCAACAAAATGGCCTCTTGGGTGAGAAGATCCGTTGCGCTGG
>JAJYVN010000093.1:0-4458 GCA_021791995.1 Bacillota bacterium | reverse complement strand
TCGTCAGGCCGGATCCCACCGCATAGTCGACCTGCTCCCACAGGTCTCTGCGCTCGAGCGGATCGCCCCCTGTGATCACAAAGATCATCGGTTCCACCGCCGCGATCTGCTCGATCAGCTGACGCGCCTCCTCGGTGTTCAGTTCATCCGGAAGTGGCCGTCTCTGGGCTTTGGCCCGACAGTGCCGACACGCCAACTGACAGGCCCTTGTCGCTTCCCAGATCACCACCATCGGCCGCGCATCCACATCCCAGGAACCCCCACGGTGCTGCATGCCCTCACCCCGACCCAACGTATCCCGCCGAGCCCGCTAAAACCACGACTAGATGGGCCACAACCACAGGGGCAGATGGACCCGCCGCAATGCGCCGTTGTGCGGGAAACCGATCGGGCCGACCAATGAGACCAAATCCACGGCTAGATGGACCGCCACCATAGGGGCAGATGGACCCGCCGCAATGCGCCGTTGTGCGGGAAACCGATCGGGCCGACCAATGAGACCAAATCCACGGGACCGATCGGGCCCGGGAGAGGGTCCAATCGCTCGTTTGCGGCACGATCCAACTGCCTTAGGCTCAGGTGGGTGATGGCTATGTCGGCGGAAATCTGGGGCAACTGGCTCATGATCGGTCTTCTGATCCTCGCGTTCATCGCCGCAGTGGCCCTGCGGTACCCGGGGCATGGAAGGGGGAAAGGACGGTGACGCTATCCCACAGAAGCGGGTGAGGGCGATGTCGGTGGAAATCTGGGGTAACTGGCTTGTGATCGGACTTCTGATCGCCGCGTTCATCGCGGCAGTGGCCCTACGATACCCAGGCCATCGAAGGGAAACCCGCCGCTGACCCTGCACACTTCGTCTCTATTATGGGGGCTACCGATGTCGGCAGAGGTTTGGGGCAACTGGCTCACCATAGGAGCACTCTTCGCCGCGTTCATCGCGGTGGTCCTGCGTCATCCGGGGCATGGAAGGGGACGCCACCGTTGAATCTATCCCGCAAGGCCCAACAAACCTGGAAGGAGCGACTCCCGTATGAGGAACTCTTTCCAGATCACCTGCCGTTCTATGTCTCGTCTCTGGTGTATAGCTTCGGGGCTCTAACCCTGGCCGCCTTCGGCGTTCTGATCGTCTCCGGGCTCATCCTGGTGGCGGGCGGCCCGCTCTGGTGGCAGGGATCCGCCTTCGGTCACTTCATGCACGCGATGCACTTTTGGTCCGCGCAGTCCTTCTTCTTCTTCCTCCTGCTGCACCTCACCAGCCAGTTCTTCATGGGATCTTGGCGACAGGGACGCGTGCTCACCTGGATGGTCGGCGTGCTCACCTTCGGCGTCGCCGTCGTGGAGGCATTCCTTGGATACCTGAGCCGCGGGGATTTCTTCTCCCAGTGGAACCAGGTCCAGGGCAAGGATGCGTTTAACGCGATGGGCATCGGAGCGTGGCTCAATCTTTTGAACAACGGTCAGGTGCTGGCGCTGCACATCACGGTACTGCCCGCGATCCTCGTCATCCTGGTCGCCACGCATATCGTCCTAGTCCGCAGTAAGGGTCTGGCTCCGCCCATGGAACCCGATCCGGGCGAACAACACGAAATGACGCACTGACGATGGGGGAACACTGGATGCAAGAGCGTCGCATTCCGATGGTTGAGTTCGATATCGTCAAGGAGGCCCTGGTCGCAGGGGCGATCGTTCTCGGGATCGTTCTCCTCTGCGCCTCGATCTTCGGGGCCCCGTACAGTCCCGCGATCACCATCCGCCAGATCGCCCGGGAGCACCCGCACGCCCTGATCGAAACGGCGATGCGGGATCTGACCGGCACGAGCCTGATCGCGACCTACGGCCCCCCCTACACCCATGACACAGCCAACGCGCAACATCTCGGCTTCTTCTCCCCCGAGCGGTGGTTTGGTGTCACCCACCCGGTCGATCCACCAACCACCGATGTCCTGCACCCACTGCAGGATGCAGCCGTCCTGAATCCCGCGTTGACCCAGGCCCTCCAAAGCTGGGCCCATGCCTCATCGGCCCAACAGGCCGCATGGGTCAAGGCCTTTGATGCCGCAGTCCCGTCGGCCCAAATCTCCGCGACCAACACACTCGAGCTCTCGGCGCAGGCCACCGCCGCCTCCGGGCCGCTACCCACCATGATGTCGGGTATTCTGCAGCTGGGACGCGCAGGGCTTCTGGGCGCGGCGATCAACGACAACCAAAACGTCTATTCCTACAGCGAGCAAGATAGCATCCTGTTCCTCCAGGGGGATGTGCTCCTCAACATCGCGGCCCAGCGCGACCTGCTCGGTTCCCAGTGGGGCATCCTGCACGAGGAGGGTCCCTACCCCGGTCCGTGGTGGCTCACCCCCTACACCTTCCTCTATCAGATCCCCCCGTACAGCACATCCTCCAGTGGCGACCTGATGGCCGCCTCGACGATGGCCCTCATCTTCCTCGTCCTACTGTTTCTGCCGCTGATTCCGTTCCTCAACACACTTCCTAAGCGCTTCCGCGTCTACCGTCTCATCTGGCGCGATTACTACCACTGGGTGCGAGCGGGTCCGGATTCCACCGAAAACCAGACGGGAGAGGATGTCCGCCATGCGTCATGAATGGAAGTCGGATGGCCCGTGGATGATGCTCTGGCCCGTCACCATGGCCATCGGCATCTGGGGCATCGGCCTGATCTACCAGGGACTCACAACCGACCGCCCCACGCTCTGGGTGGGCATCAGCCTGCTCGTGGGCGGCGGCTACCTGAGCGGCCGGTGGGTAGCCCAAGCGCGGATCCTCTACCGCAGCGTCCGACGCGCTCGTCGCACGGAAAGGGGCTGAGACGATGCGGCTGGTAGTGGCGACCAGCTGGCAAGACGAACTCCTGCATGGGCTGCAAGGCCTTCCCGTGGAGGCCGTCTTCGGCAAGCTGCACGAAGACATGGTGGGCGGTGGCCGACCATCGTCCGTCCTGCCACGTGTCGACTGGCCTCACATGGAATCCCACATCGCCTTGGCGCATTCCCTTGGCATCCGCTTCCTCTACCTTTGGAACGTGGGAACCGTCGCGGACGCCGAATACAACGCTACCTTCATCCAAGACCTGGAGGAGAACCTGCGCGCACTCGTGCGCGCAGGGATCGATGGCCTCGTGGTCGGTCTCCCGTGGATGATCCCCCTTGCCAAGGGCATCGCGCCGGACCTGGAGGTTTCCATCTCCTCCTTCGTCCACGTCGACTCTCCGCGCGAGGCCCGACAATTCGAGGCCATGGGTGCGGACACCATCATCCTCCACCAGACCGGCAACCGGGACTTCCGCACCCTGCGGGAGATCCGCGCCGCTGTCCGCTGTGACCTGGAACTCATCGCGAACAACAGTTGCGTCTACCAATGCCCCTACGTCTGCGCCCACCAGATCTCCCCCGCCTTCCATTCGCGCACCGGGAGCCGCCCGGTCATGGAGTATGAGCTGTTTTGGTGTGCGGGACGCTACGCCCACGACGCGGCCGAGATCATCCGTTCTCGCTGGATCCGCCCCGAGGACCTCGCGTTCTACGAAGAACTGGGATTCGACCGCTTCAAGATCGCCGGACGGGGACGCAGCACCGCATGGCTCCTTCGGGCCGCATCCGCCTATGCCGCGCGACGTTACGACGGCGACCTGACCGACATCATCGGTATGTCCCAACGCGCGCCGCTGCACCTGGCGCGCCGGCGATCCGCCGAGAATGGCCCGCACGCCGAGGCCTGGGGGGAGATCGCCCAGGAACTGGAGCCCATCGAACACCTCGGTGTGCATAACCCCGACATCCCCCCAGACTTTCTGGCCTTCTTCGCAAGTCACGATTGCAACACCCGCTCCTGCCGGTCCTGCCGCTACTGCGAGCAGGTGGCGCGCAAGGCGGTGCGCGGTGTAACACGCTGGCAGACGGATGGCCCGTCGGCCATGCCCCATCCGGAGATGTTCCATGAATTGTTGCTTGAGTAGTGGGGAGAGATGGAGCCCCATGGCCGGTGGCTCGGCCCTCCGGCCGAGCCACCGGCTTGCATTGCGCGCCGCCTTCGTGCCCCTGGCTCTGATCTTTTTTGGCCTTTGGCACAAATGCGGCGCGAGTTGCAACGGCGGCTGATTGGCATACAGAGCGAAGACCTGCCAGGCGCCGACACCTCCGATGCGAAGGCACCGTGCGGGATGTCACGCCTCGCCGCGTTCCTCAACAATGAGGACAGCCCAGGGGATCATGGACGGGAACGCCCCCCTGGGAGCGGGTTCTGTCGCTCCCAGGGAGTTATAAGGCAGGGGCATGGTCGGTACAAAGGGAGCCCTTGGAGAAGAGCGTATTGCCGCGCACCGTTCCTGTTCTTATAGTCTTTTATTTCCGGCTACTGCCGGTTTCCTATTGGAACGTTCCTGCTTCGCAGCAGCCGGTTTCACCAGGCCGTTCTCCTGGCCAGAGCCTTCTGCTCCACAGGCGT
>JAJYVN010000092.1 GCA_021791995.1 Bacillota bacterium | reverse complement strand
GGAGATCGGCCGCCGTCCCCGTGCCCGTGGAGGTGTTTCGGTGGCCGGATCGCGAAACGCCAAGGATGGAGGCTCCGGTATCTGGCTCGATATCGGGGCAATCGCGTTTCCCCTCTTTCTCATCCTCACGTTCTTGGCTCCCCTCAATCAGGGACTTTTCTTTGGTGGCGATCTCTTTCCGTTTCAGATGGCGGCGGCGGTTCTCTTTGTTCTGGTGGCGGCGGATTGGCTTTTGCAGGGGCGGGGGAACCCCTTTCGCCATCCCCTCGATTGGGCTGCGTTGGCCTTTGCCGCGGGCTATGTTCTGAGCGCCATCGTTCATCCCGTGGTGGCCTATGATGCAAAGGTCGCTGCCCTGCGTGGTCTTCTCTTTCTCGGCTGGTACTGGTCGGTTGCCTCGCTCGTGCAGGGCAGGATGCGCCTTCTTTGGTATGCCTGGATTCTCTATGGGGCGAGTATCGTCTCCGCCCTCGTCGGTTGTCTTGCGGCCGCGGGGAAGTTTCCGTTCCCAGGCGCGGTGCAGACGAGCCCCCTTCGGATTCTGGGGACCCTGCAGTATGCGAATAGCTTTGGTGCCCTCCTGATTGCGGCCTTCATCGTCGGAGTAACCCTTCAGGAAGACTCCTATACCCGTGGTCGTCGTTGGGGGCTTGCCCTCTACGGTGCAGGCAACGTCCTGGTTGTGTTAACCCTCCTTGGAACCGTCTCACGCGGGGCATGGCTGATCTTTCCGGTTGCCGTGGGGATCTGGTGGATCGGACTCCGCTCCGAAACCCGTTCCCGGGTCCTCGTGCAGGTGCTCTGGACCATCGGGGTGAGCCTTCTCCTCTCCCGGCCGGTGCTTGATGCGTTCACAAGCGGCCGCGGCGGGCACGGTCTTGTGGTGCTTTTGGTCGGTATGCTGATCGGCTCGGCGGGCGCGGTGGGGTATCGCCTAGCCGACGATGCCTGGCAGCGGCAGCGAATGACGGTCGAGATGCGCCGGCTCCTGGTGGGTGTGGGTGTCCTCTATGGTGTCGGTGTCCTGGCGTTTCTCCTGTATTCGACGGCATCCGCCGCGATCGCCGTCGCCGGCCGGGGCCTGATCGCCTCGAACGTAGCGCAACGGGCGAGCAGCATCAGCGTGAATGCCGAATCGCTGCAGGCGCGGGAGATGATGTGGCACGATGCGCTCTCTCTGATCCGGCACCGTCCCCTCGTTGGCTACGGCGGTGGCGGCTGGGAGGCCCTCTACCACACCGTGCAGGCCGCCCTCTATTGGTCGACGCAGGTGCATGAGTCGCTTCTGGAGGCCTGGGTCGAGGGAGGGATTCTTGCCGCGATGGGCCTATTGGCATTGGCGGCGCTCACCTTCTGGGGGGCATGGAAGCTGCGTGGTGCCGATCGCGCCAAGACCCAAGTGCTCCTTTTGTGGGGACTCCCCATTGCAGGCTTCGGCATTTTCCTTCATAGTTTGGTGGATTTCGACTTGTCCTTGCCGGCCCTGGCACTGATTCTCTGGGGGAGTGCCGGGATTGTGCGGGGCACGTCGATGGGGGATGGCCAGTCCAAGACGGAACCGGCGGCACCCAAGCGGGGTCGATGGACGAGCCTCCTCGGGGCGGGGGTGCTCTTGGCGTTGGCGGGTGTCCTCTTCTTCCCGTCGACTGCCCTAGAGGCCGCGACGACGGCGGGTACGCAGGGAGCGGTGGCCATGGATCAACACCACTATGCGGTCTCCTATGAGGACTACAGCCGCGCGATTGCCTTGGAGCCGGGGGATGCCCACTACCGGGCCGACATCGCGCAGCTTCTGGCCCTTGCCTATACCATCGATCCAACGCGCACGATGCTGCACGAGGCAGCGGGGGAGGCTCTGGCCGCGATTGAGTTTGATCCCGGGAACCTGACGGTGCAGACAACGGCGATGACCGTGCTCAGCACCGCACAGAGCTGGGGGGATCTTGCTCAAACGGCGTCGGAACTCCCGAGTAAGTTCCCGCTGGATGGCTCCGTCTACGACTACGCCGCACAGTCGCTGGTGACCGCGGCGGAGGGGGAGATTCAGGACGGGTCCTTCCATGCCGCGCACACGGCCTTGGAAGCCGCGGTGGCCCTGCCAGTAGAGGTCCACCGGGCGACGACTGAGCAGATGACGGCCCACACTCGGGAGACGACCCCGGTGCCGGACCTCTCCTCCCCGGGCACCCTCGCCCTCGGGGAGGCCGATGTCCTTCTTGGCCAGGACCAGAGCGCGCTGGCGTTCCTTCAGCCGCTGGTGGGTTCGTCGGCCTCCTCGGATCCGGCGGACATCTGGGCTGCCGTTGCGATGATGCGTCTGGGGAATACAGAAGGAGCACAGAAATTGGTGGGGCCGCTCCTCGCACAGTCCGAGTGGGAACTGCAATGGAATTTGGATTATCGCTTGAGTGGCGTTGCGAAAGAGGTGCAGGCGTGAATCAGCAGGGGCCGGAACCTTCGGGGATGGATTTGCGCACCATATTGAGGATCCTCAGCAAGTGGCGTTGGGTGATCATCACGCTCACGGGTGCGGCGGTGGTGACTGCGGCGCTTGTGGGGCTTTTTGTCTTGCCGAAGGTCTATGAGGCGCAATCCACGGTGGATGTCAGCTACGCGGCTCCCTCAACGACGTCGGCGGGGCCGAACACCTCGACGGGGCTCCAGGGCGTCATTCAGAATGAGGCGGCCCTGCCACAGAATACGCTTGAGACCTATCAATTTGAGGTCACAAACCCGAGTGTGCTCGATGCCACCTCGCAGGCACTCCAAAAGCAGGGGATCTCCCTCAGTGCCGACGACCTCGGCAAGATGGTGAAGGTGAGTGCGGTCACCGGCACCAACCTCCTGAACATCGATGTGGACACAACCAGTCCGACCGAGGCGGCGACGATCGCCAACACCTTGACCACGAGCTTTCTGCAGTTCATTCAGAGCCAGGACCAACAGAAGCTGAGTCAAGCGGTTGGTTTCCTGCAGCAGCAGACCACTACCGTCCACTCGGAGCTTGCTTCGGCGACCGCTGCCCTGGCCAAGGCAGAGGAGGCCAATGGCAGTACCCAGGCGAGTGATGAGCTCACCGCCGATACCACCGAGCTCTCCACCTTGCAGAACCAGTTGATCCAGGCCCAGGTG
This sequence comes from Bacillota bacterium, assembly GCA_021791995.1. Taxonomy (GTDB): domain Bacteria; phylum Bacillota; class Sulfobacillia; order RBS10-35; family JAJYVN01; genus JAJYVN01. The sequence goes on along the minus strand of JAJYVN010000092.1, from coordinate 7,017 downwards.
ACCTTGCAGTCCGATGAGGCGGGGGAGACGGCGCTCCGTCAGCAGTTGGCCGCCACACCCCCAACCGTCTCGAATAGTTCAAGCACCTCCCAGACGCAGGCCAATCCCGCCTACGAGTCGCTCGATCAGAAGATTTCACAGCAGACGGCGCAGGTGGCGGAAGACGAAGCCAGTGTGCAGGAGATGGAGTCGCAGCTCCAGACACTGGAGTCCGAGCCGCAGACAAGTGCCGTCGTGGCTGAGGAGAAGTCCGATCAAAGTCAGCTCGCGCAGGCGGTCGCAACGGAGCAGTCTGATGCCTCCACCCTTGCCAGCATGGAGAAGCAGCTGACCAGTACGCCGTCGACGGTACCGGCGAGCGGCGGCAAGAGTTCGACCCAACCGAATGCCCTCTACCAGACCCTGACGGAGCAATTGGCGCTGCAGGTGGTGAAGGTCTCCGAGGATCAGGCCACTGTCTCCGAGCTCCAGGGGCAGATTGCGACGTTGAACAAGAACCTTCTGACGCTCTCGGCTGCCGTTCAGTCGGCGCAGGGAAATGTCGCTTCCCTCAATGCGGAAGTGCAGGAGTATACGCAGACGTATCAGACGCTCTCACAGAGCCTTGTGCAAGCACAGGTGGCGGGGTCGGTGAGCCTTGGGAGCACGGTGGTGACGCAGGTGGCGACGGCTGTGCCGCCGACGGTTCCCATAAAGCCGAAGAAGAAGCTGGATGTGGCGCTGGCCCTCGTCCTGGGCCTTGTGATCTCCGTCGGGTTGGCCTTCATCTTGGAGCAGATGGATACGACGGTGAAGACGCCGGAGGACATCGAACGGCTGGTTCATCTACCGACCCTAGCCGTGATTCCGCACGTGAGTGAATAGCACCTGAAGGAGGCGGATGGATGGCGGCGGCCACAAACGGACACGTACGGAGCATCGGCTTAATTGTGCACGATCAGCCGCAGTGCCAGGCGGCCGAGGCGTTTCGGAGCCTTCGGACATCGCTGCAGTTTCTGCCGGCGGAGCGGTTGAAGGCAATGATCGTGACAAGTTCTGCACCGGGGGAGGGGAAGTCAACCTGTTCCTGCAACCTGGCGATTGCCCTTGCAAAAACCGGCAAGCGCGTGCTGTTGGTCGACGCGGACATGCGGCGGCCATCGGTCGCGGCTACCTTTGGGCTGCCCCGTGGCAGTGGCCTGACGAACCTTCTGGCGGGTCGGGCCTCGGACGACGACATTATCCATGCGACCGCCATTGAGGGGCTCTCCGTGGTTCCGACCGGCCCCCTCCCTCCCAATCCTGCCGAGCTCTTGGAGCAGTCGACGATGGAAGAGGCACTGGAACGCTGGCGGGGTCGCTTTGACCACATCATCCTTGATACGCCCCCGGCTCTCGTTGTCACCGATGCCATCGTGGTGGGCCGGAAGGCTGGGCAAGCCGTTTTGGTTGCGCGTGCGGGTGAGTCGCGGGATAAGCCGATGCAACGCGCGGTCGGCCTTCTCCGTGAGGCGGGAATCGAGATCCTGGGGGTGGTCTTAAATGATCTGGCCCCTCGGCAGGGGACGGAGTATGGGTACTACTATCAAACACCCTACGAGTCCCGGGACGGATCCGAATCCTCCGGGGACAAAGACTGACGGGTATTGGGACTGTCACTGTCACATCCTCCCGGGCCTGGACGACGGTTCCCCGGACATGGCGACGTCCTTGGCGATGGCGCGGATGGCGGTCGAGAGTGGAACGCGCCACATGGTGGCGACGCCCCACGCCATTGAGGGGCTCTTCCCGACAACCAGGGACCAGGTGCTCCGTGCGGTGGACGAGCTGAGGCAGGCCTTGCAGGAGGAAGGGATTCCGCTCGAGGTCTTTCCGGGCCAGGAGATTGCGTTTTCCCCGGATGTTCCGGAGCGCCTCGCACGGCATGAACTCCTGACCATGGGGGATTGGGGTAGGGCGGTTTTGATGGAGATGCCAAGTGCGGGTTTCCCGCACCGGTGGCAGGATGTTTTGTTTGAACTCCGGACGATGGATCTTCTGCCGGTGATTGCCCATGCGGAGCGGACGGTATTGGTGTCGGATAAGCACTTGTTGGAGCAGGTGCGGCAGGTGGGGGCCCGGCTGCAGGTGACGGCACGGCCAATCCATAATGGCAGGACTCGACATGTGGTGGGTGAATGGGTACGGGCGGGTGATGTGGTCTGCATTGGGTCGGATGGCCACGGAGTGGGGGAGAGGAAGCCGGTGTTGGTGGAGGTGGAGGGGTTGTATGGGGGGGTGGGTGGCGAATGGAAATCGGCGGGCGGGACCACCGGACCCGTATGAGTGGCGCGAAGAGGTTCGTGCGCTCTTCACGGTCCCAGATAGGTCTTGTCAGTCATAGTCGAATGTGACCGCTAGAGGCGGATAAACCTGTAACTGCATTTCGCTGAAGATTGCTAACTGGAGACAGCGGGTGGCGGACGGCTTGTGACTTGAGTTCTGGTCGAAACGGTTGTTCTTGCTCTGACCTTCGGATGGGGCATGGTGCGTTTCTTGGCCATATAGCTCGTCTGGACGAGTGGCGGTGTTATTGCCGTACAATATCGAGCCCGATGGTGCGCTTCTGGGGATGTGCAGCAATGGAAGTTGGTCGCATGGTGCGTAGGTCGCGGCTACGCGTACTCAGTTCGGTCTCGTGGATGCTGCATAAGGCTCGCGTGACGCCTCGCGTCATATTGGCCGTTGCGTTGCTCGCTATAGGCGTTGCTACAGGTGTTGTGGTCGGAACGGGGGGCGCCAAACCTGCGGTGGTAACCATAGGTTTGGTGGCGCTCGCAGAGGCGATTGGTGTGCTTGGGCTGAATCGAGTGCTCCTTGTAGCATGGCTGTTCGCATATTTCATTCCTCCAGAAATTAGTATTCACGGAACGAAGGTGTCAATAGGGGACATACTTTCTGTAATCATTATACCCGTTTACCTCAGTAATTGCGTCCTTCAGCGGCCGCGCTTTGAACGGTTCGAGCGTTCGTGGTTGTTTTACTTCGGTGCGATGGGGTTATCCCTCGTTTCGGGATGGGCCGTAATGGGGCTTCCGGCATCTGTCCTCATAGGATCAGCACTCCGCCTTGTCCGTGTGCTACTCATTGTTGTGGCTGCCCGACTATTACCGTGGGAAGAGGTTGGTTCGCGCCTTACCTTGTGGCGGATTGTTGAAGGGTTAACGCTAATCGCTGTAAGTATTGGCGCCGTACAGTTTCACAATAGTGCAGACGCGAGCATCGGGCAATACTATGCGATCAATGGTGTGCAGTATGTGCGAGGCGGCGGTTATTTCGGTAATGCAGGGGCATTCGGAAACTTTTGTGCATTCGTGGCCGTACTGTGTATATACCTTATTACTAACCGGCTCGGGTTCGCTGATCTCATGTTTGCATGTCTGACGTTCGGCATGTCCGTATTGGGGGTCGTAATTTCCGACTCTCGCGGTGCGCTGATCGCTTTGACGGTGGGCGCAGTCATCGTTCTTGGCTTACGTGTCGCGCATATCCTGCGCGCGGGTCTTGTGATCGGTGCTGTAACATTCGCTGCCGGAGCGGTCCTGAATCATGTAAAACATGGTTTTCTCGAGTACTACGTCGGGAATCGATTGCAGCATACTCTGGCGAAATTCCATTCAGTGGTGGGTGTAAACGAGACGCTCGGTGGACGTTTGACCCTTTGGAGAAATACGCTCTTACTGTTATTTAGACACCCTGCAGCCTGGCTGTTTGGATTGGGGTACAAATCGCTTCCAGTGCTGGGCACTTTGCTTGGGATTCATGTGTTTACCGATAATAATTATCTCCAAGCATTCGCAGAAGGCGGGTTGGTCGGGATAATCGCGTTTCTTGCTCTGCTCCTGACTCTCTATTTGACTTCACGCGGGAACGCGCTCTTGTTGGGGGTCTTTGGCTGTCTGCTGATCAGTATGGTCACAGCAGATGCCTTGACGTTTTGGCGGTCATTGGCGCTTATTATGGTGATGTATGAGGGCGTTCGCCGAGGGGAAGGGAGACATGCCCGTGCACGGGTATGACGTTATTGTCATTGATCAAAACGGATCGCTCCGTGGAGGAGCACAACGAGAGCTCTGTTCATGGCTTGGAGAACGGCCGGACTCCTGGAAGGTCGCAGTCGTAATTCCTGAAGGCGATTTAAAGTATGCCTTGCCGCAAGGGGTAGATGTGTTTTCGTTCCGGACAGGGGCTCGTACATTCGGTTCTCCCGTCTGGTGGCTCAGAACAGCGATTGATGTTTTTGCTGCGTTGCGGCGGTTCGGACCGAGTGTACGTTCACGCGTTGTGATTGCAAATGGTCCGCTAGTTGTGGTTGCTGCTTGGATGTGGGCCCGTCGATGGGATGCGCATCTTATCTGGCACGTTCACCGCGGTGTCCCTAGGGGCCTAGTGCGGTCCTTAGGGTCTTTCGTATGCTGGTACTCGAAGGGGCAATTGGTGTTCGTATCCGATGCACTAAAGTTGAGCTTGGGACGAAGCGATGGCTGGAAGTGGAGCGTAATCTATAACCATGTGCCTGACCGGTGCATTCAGGAGACCGGTCGGACGTTCGTTCAGCCCTTGCGAGTCGCTGTCGTGGGTACGATCCATCCCCAACGCAGTCAACTGACAGTTATCCGGGAGTTGGTAGCCCTTCTTCGTGCCGGCGTTGTCGAACTAGTGCTGTACGGGTCCCCCAGTGACCGGGTAGGTCGTAAGTATCTGGAACGCTGTGTTCGTTTTGTACGTTGCGCGCAGTTGGAGGGGGTGGTGCGATTTGCGGGCTACGTGGAGATGACGGCCGATGTATGGTATGCGATCGATATCATGGTGAATGTGGTCCACGAGTCGTTTGGAAAGGCGACTGTAGAGGCGCTCGGTCATGGATGCCTCGTAGTATTGGCTGATCACCCGGTAAGTCGTGAAATCGGTGCGAACGCATGCTCCTATGTTCGGGGTACGCCGGGCAGCATTGCGAAGGCTGTGAAGGAAATGAGTGGTAAATCCGAAGAGGAACTTCGCGAGCTCGAACATAGAAGTATGCTTCGGGCGGAAGAGTTGCATTCGCGAAGTGTCCGGGGCATGGTCTGGTTTCTGCAAAGGGTGATGTGCTCGTGCGAGTGCTGATCGCGGCCGACGGACTTTACCCCTTTGCCATGGGCGGGAGCTATCGTTACGTATTCGAGGTTGCGACGCGGCTGAATAGGAAAGGGTGCGATGTGACGGTTGTTGTGCCAGCGCCAGTGGCTGGTGAGGTGGGCGGAATTAGTATTGTTTCTGCAGGTGCTATTGAGAGCGGTCCCATTCGCAAGATGTGGACGCTGAGCGGGGGCGTCTGGATGGCGACGAGGCGGCTTTCGGAAGTGCGCAGTACTTTCGACATCTTGTGGATCAATAGCCCCCTTGTAGCGTACGGGATGCGCTCGGTGATAGGGCGGTTACCATCAGTGAGCGTGGTGCATGGGCCAGTCGGAAGGGAACTCGCAGCCGAGCATCCGAAGCCGTGGATGCTCGCTAAGGGCCTTCGCTGGTTCGGCGACTATGCGGAGTCCTGGCTGCTCGCCCAGAGCAGAGTTGTTGTGTTTGACAGTCGGTACATGGCGGACGAGGTGCTTCAGGCTCGTAAGGTGCGGCCGGCTCGTGTTGAGATCATCCCTTGTGGGGTTGACACGGAGAAATTCGTTTGTTGGCCGGAGGAGGTGCGCCGAAGGGAGCGTGTAGCGAAAGGCATCGATGACAGGCTAGTGGTGTTTACCGCCCGCCGCCTTCGAAAACGAGTTGGTCTCGACTGGCTTATTGAGGCTTTCGGTCAATTAGCGCTTTCGGAAACGACCGCTGAGTTGTTTATCGCTGGGGAAGGGCCTGAGCGTGACAGTTTAGAAGAACTCGTACGTCGCCAGGGTGGCACTGTGGGGGACCGGGTGCACTTCCTTGGGTTGGTTTCCGATGAGGATCTGGTGGCTTGGTATAACATCGCGGATGCCGTTGTGGTCCCGAGCCGCTCATTAGAAGGATTTGGGCTTACTTCCCTTGAGGCGATGGCGTGCGGCACCGTCGTTGTGGCTACCAACACGGGCGCGAACCCGGAGATTGTCGGTCAGCTTAACCCAGACTTCGTTGTTTCTCCCGCCGCCCTCGTTACGGGCCTACGTGCGGCGCTGGTTGCGGACAATGTGCGTGAACAAGCAACAGCCGTGGCCCGACGTTACACTTGGGATCGCACCGCTGATTCGATGATGCGTCTATTCGAGGAGGTTCTCGCCCATGATCGAAGACCAACCTCGTCGAGGGCCTCAATCGGCTGACGTTGTGGTAGCGACGTATGGGAGACCTGTTGAACTGCGCAGATGCCTCACAGCGTTGGCCGACCAAGTGCTAGCGGATACGGTGCAACTATCGGTGATAGTAGGAGTTCGTCGTGAAGACGGAGCCTCAGCACGCGTTGCGACGGACTTTGGGGTGTCATTAGTCATCAGCGACGGTACGTCGTTACTACCAGTGCTCGACGAATGCGTACGGTTCGGTCACGGCGATCTAGTCCTCTTTGTGGACGATGACGCAGAACCCGGTCCCATGTGGGTTCAACGTCATATGCAATGGTACGCTGAAACATCGGTTGGGGCGGTTGGAGGTTCCGAAGTTCCTAGCAAAGCAGTTGTTCCCCGTGGAGCGGTTGGAAGGGTGACGTGGTTCGGTAGACTCATTGGCAATCACGATTGTGCTACCGTATGCCCGTGCAAAGTGGACGTGCTGAAAGGTGTCAACATGAGTGTTAGACGGGAACTGTACCGAAGCCCGCCGCACCTTTTGGGTGGTGGGGCCGAACTGCATTGGGAGGTGTGGCTTTGTAATGCGGTATCGGCCGCTAAGCGTGACATCGTCTTTGATCCAGGAATAACTGTAGTGCACCGATCCGCTCCGAGGGTTGCCGGAGCGTCGCGGCGAACATTGACGCCCATGGATTCATATGCGTTTGGTTACAATTTCATGCGGGTAATGCTGCCCTACGTGCCATATCCA
>JAJYVN010000091.1:5501-10175 GCA_021791995.1 Bacillota bacterium | reverse complement strand
TGTCGACCCGACTCACGCGCAAAGGGGTCGACTCCTTCTCCGCAAGGGGAGAAGGAACCAAGGGCAACCGGCGCAAGCCGGATTGGGGCGGCACGAACAACGATTGTCTCGGCTCGTCAAGCAAATCAGGCAGCAGTTGACACCACCCTGCAATCAGCTGCGCACCTAACTCAAAAGCCCCTCGATATGGATGGCAGGTATCATTGAGGCCTCAACTGTTCCAGGCGATATCGTCTGGGAACCGTTTGGTGGGATGTGGTCTGCGAGCGTCGCGGCCATCGAGCGTTAACGCTTCCCGTATGCGGCCGAAACAGACCCGACCTTCTTGGCTCTCGCCCAGCACCGTCTAACCGAAGTTGCAGGATGGGCTGAACTTCCCTTGGACAGGAGTGGATCTCGGCCAACTTGACGTAGGCCGCAACGCACACCTGACCTCTCAAGCGCACTTCGCCATACCATAGGCGTGCTGGTACGTCCTTCTTAATGTTTGGCCCGTCCCTGACGGCGATCGGAGGTCGTTTCCCACACGGCAGCCTTTCTGGAACCTCACCGATTCCGGCCCTTTTGGGCCGGTGCCCTCACCAAGCCGACATAGCGAGGGTGCCCTCCGCCTCGTTTCGCCAGGCACCACCGCACCGCCTCGACTGACCTCTGCCGGTTCAGTGGCGCATCTCGACGCCCCTTGTCGGCACAGCCGACGGACCAGCAGATCCACCCGGGTAAGGACACTGGCCGTCGTTCCGTGCATCCGCCCATGTTATATCGCACCTGCCCCTGGTGGCTTTGGGCATCGGCCGTTACGGACTCGAAACGGGCTCGTGTAGTACGGACCGGTCGCTTGTCTCTGGCTTCCTTTCGATCCCGGATCGCCACGGGCTCCGTTTGGTCAGCTCATATGCCAGGTGCAGCACTCGGGCCCCAGGCCGGAGGAGAACCCTCCGGCCCCGTCGACGGCAGCTCAACGCGCGAAGCGCACACGGCCTACCAGCATGGTACCCGCAACCACCAGCAGCAATCCCGCGATCCATGGCAGGGGCCCTTGCCCCGTCTTCGGCAAGGACGTGGTCTTGGTGGTCGGTGCAGCGGTCGCCTTGGTCGCCGTGGACGCCTGAGCCGTCGAGGCAGCCGCGCTTGCACCCGTTAGCGCCGTCTCAAGAGCGGTCACCGAGGACGCCGCAATCTGGATAGACATCACCGTGATCTGTGTACCGCTCACCGTCGTGGTACCCTGCACCTGGACGCTCGACACACCGAGCGTGGTAAGGGCTGGAGCTGACATGGTGCCGTCCCACGTGACCGTGTCACCGCTGACTTGGGGTGTACCGGTCAGTGCGAATTGCACTTTGGCTGTGTTGAATTCTGTCAAAAGCGCGCCGACTGACGTGAGGCCACTAGCCGTGGTCGGGAAGGTGGGCGGCAAGGCTTGGCTCGGGGCGATCGACCAACTGATACTCGGCGCAAGGTCCGCGGCCGCGCTTTGGGCATTGCCCGAAGCCAGGGCCGTCATAAAACTCGTGAAGACGGAAGCGGGACTCGATGCCGCCGAACTTGATACCGTTGAACTGGCGGCCGCAGCCAATGTCGGAACCGCCAAAAGCGCCACCGAACATAAGGCAGCAATCCCACGCACCAACCGACCTCTCCGCACCGTCATACTCTTCCCCCTCTGCCCTCAACGATCACGTACCCAGACCACCCGGCCCTCCGCACAAGGCCTCCGGGTGCCGCGAGGCGCGGCTCAGTAACGGGCAGGTCTTCGTTGTACGGGCAACCGCATCCGAAAAGTAGGTATTCTCAACCGATACGGCACTCTCCTGCCCTGCACAGAATCGCCAGAGCGTGTATCCTCGACCTATGGGCGGTTACGGAAAGAGGGAAGCGATGCCCCCCTGGGTCCTCGATGCCCGTCCCAAGCGACGCGCCGTTCTGTCGGCGTCCGTCGCGCTCCTCGGCGGCAGTCTGCTCGGAGCCTGCGGCGTGACGTCGGCCGCTCCCACGCCCAGCGCGCCGATCACCGAACTAACCGTGAGCATGGATTTGCCCGGTGGTGGCGGCGCGCGGGAACTCGCGTTGATCGACGCCTATTTCCAAGAACACTTTTCGTCGACGCACCGGAGTCTCCGCGTTACCTCCTTGATCGGGCCAGCAACCTCTGGAGCCAATGGCATCCCCGCCGCCCCCGCGACCGCCATCGAGACCGTGGTCGCCGGAACGGGTGCCGACGTGCTGAGCGGCACGGGGTATCAATTCCCGGCGTTTCTGGAGCAAAACCTGCTCTTACCCGTCAGCGCACAAATCGGCGCAGCCGACATCGACCTAACCGATTTTGACGCGGGTCACCTGCATGTGCTGAATGAACCACCGGGCGGGCTCTATGGGCTTCCCGCCTACGACGCTCCCGACGTGGTTCTGGTGAACCTCTCCCTATTGCAGTCTCTCGGCATGTCGGTTCCGGCGTCGGATTGGACAGCCGACAGCGCCGAGACACTATGGCAGCAGGCTGCGGGCGTCCACGGCTCCACGCGGCTCTGGGGGATGGTTGTCAATGTCCAAGAGTACTTCCTGCACCTCTTTGGCGGTCACCTGATGAACGCCGATGGAACGCTCTGCCTGCTTGATCAAGCACCCGTTCTACAGGCGGCCAACTGGCTCTTGGCACTGTACCAAAGCGGTGTGGTGAATGTGGATACCAGCGGTGGCACCGCCAGCGTCCTCAGCGGGCAGGCCCCATTCGGTATGAGCAGCGCGCGTAATCTGAGCACTGTAGTCACCACCATGGCGGCTTCCGGCACCGAGTGGGACCTTCTGCCGATGCCGCTGTTTCCGAACAACGCCCGCTACACGTACAACAACGGAGATTGGTACGGCATCAACGCCCTCTCGACCAAACCCGCCGCGGCAGTGTGGGATCTCTTCGAGTTCATCGTCACCGACCCCGGATTCGCCCGGTTCATGTTCAGCGTTACTCTGGTGCCGCCGAATCGCCAAAGCCTATGGGATGCGTGGGTCCAGACCGTCTCTGCCGTGGCCCCGATTCTCGCCCAAAAGCCGATTCAATACTACGTGCAGGCTATGGCCTACGGTGTCTGCAACCGCCGCTTCCACACCCACCCCTACGAGTGTGACAACATCCTGCAGCAGTGGATCATCCGCATGTTCCTCGGCACGGTGAGCCCCGACCTCGCCCTGCGTGAGGCCACCCAGGCGATCAATGCCCTGCAAACAACATAGCCGTTCACACCTCGCCCAAAAGCTCCGAGAGGTTCTCCACCACACCGCGAACATGCAGCGCCCGACGCACTGCCAGGACAACCCCCGGACCAAAGGATGCCCGGCTCAAGGTATCATGGCGGAGACGGATCGTCTCGCCCGGGCCCCCAAAGATAATCTCGTGATGCGCCACCAGCCCCGGTAACCGCACGCTGTGCACGGGAACCGGAGAATGCGCACCGTTCCGTTCCAGAACACCCTGGAGCATGCGCGCGGTGCCGGAGGGACGATCCAACTTGCGCTGGTGGTGAAACTCGATAATCTCCACGTCCGGAAAAAAGCGTAGGGCTTCGGTACAAAATCGTTCTAGGAGCACGATCCCGAATGAGAAGTTCGGGATAATGAGCGCGCCGCGTCCCGTATCCGTCACCGCCTGGCGTAGCTCCTCCATTTCCGCACAGGGCATGCCGGTCGTCCCCACCACGGGAGAAACGCCACTACGCACCGCAAGGAGCGCATGGCGACCAGCGACCTCGGGTTGGGTGAAGTCGACGAGTACATCCGGCCGCTGATCGTTCAGCAGTACGGCAAGGTCGGACGCGATCGGTACGCCCCAGTGGCCCTCGCCCAACACCTCCCCAAGATCCTCACCGATTCGACGGCGCGCAACGGCGCCGACCAGTTCCAGATCCGAGGCGCCCCACACCGCCTTCGCGGCCTCCTGCCCCGTCTTCCCTGTTGCGCCCGCGACCACAACCTTCAACCGGCTCACCGTCAGGCCTCCCAACTGAACCCACCAATGCACCCACTATATTCTGCGCGGAGTACATTGGACAACCCGACGGAAAACGACATCTCCGCGTGCACGGGATAACAGGCCGAGCGCAAGCGGCTGCTATCCGCCCGGCTTCACAAGGCATCCACGAACGGGTAGAACGTTCCGTGCGGCGCCCGGCTTGCGACAAGAATACGTGGTACCAATGCCGCCAGCATCGCTCCGCCCATCCGCGTGGCGGCATCAACGTGGTTCGGTGGCGACTCGCTCGATTCGCGACGGCCTTACCGAGACCGATCACGTAGCCGCTGTGATACACTGCGACTGCTTCGTAGCGAGCATAGAATCACGGAGAGGAGATGCAGGCATATGAGCAATGCAGGGAAACTGACCGACGCAGCCGGACCTTCAGCGGTGGTGGCCGTCTATCCGACGCACGAACTCGCGGACCGTGCGGTGAAGACGCTCCAAACTGCGGGATTTGATATGACCAAGCTATCTGTGATTGGCAAGGGATATCACACGGAGGAACACCCGTTGGGCTACTACACGCTCGGCGAAAAGATGAAGGTTTGGGGGGGCATGGGTGCCACCTGGGGAGCGATCTGGGGCGGCCTTTGGGGATTGCTGTTTGGTGCAGGTCTGTTCTTCATTCCCGGTATCGGGCCGCTCTTGGCGGCCGGACCACT
>JAJYVN010000091.1:0-5491 GCA_021791995.1 Bacillota bacterium | reverse complement strand
GGTGGCGTCGTGGTCGGCGGTCTCGGGGTGATTGGCGCAGCGTTGTTCAACATTGGTGTGCCAAAAGACCAGGCAATCCGGTATGAACAGGCCCTGAAGGCCGACCAGTACGTCGTCATTGTCCATGGCACGGCCGAGGAAACGACCCGAGCGCAAGAGATTTTGGATCAGGCGCAGGCAACAGAGAGCGCATTGTTCTCCACGACCAATCCGTCCTGATGCTGTCGATGGATGCACCGCCGTACAGCACGTGGGATTTACGCTGGATTAGTCTGGAGACAGCGGAAATCCCATGTGCTCTGTTACAGCCCCTCCCTGGTGCCGGACGTACGTAGTGTGCTCTTCCGATGGGGCAGGAGTATCAGCACCCAGTCCTGAGTAGCCCAATGGGTCAATACCTGGTTAGAACAATCCGTACCTCCGTATACCCGAACGCCCACGGGGATTTGGTCTGTATCCAATACGGTGATTGCACCGAAGAACAGCATTGCCCCGAGGGCCTCGAGCATGGGCGTCGAAAGTCCCCGGTCCAGCAGTGCCTCCCTGATTCTAGCCTCGATCCTCGCGCCACTTCAGGACACACCTCCCCCCGTTCCACCACAGCCGCTCCACAAGGCGGCCTTGGGCGGGCATACACTACTGATCGGCCACGGTCGGAAGCGAGGACAGCCGAGGACCCGTTGGGCGCCCGAGCGATGGCAAGCATCGCCCGGGCTGCCCTTACCCTCAGCGCGCTTCCGCCAGGCGCACCGGACCAACGAGGCCGCTTGCGGCCTGGCCACCGAACACCAAATACGTCGGCCGACCCACCGCGTAGTGCGGCGCCAGCGTGTTGGTCACGCGCACCCGCAAACGGTGCGGGCCCACACCCCAGGCCTCTCCCAGCGCAAACCGGAACGGGTGCCATAGGCGCGTCCCCACCTCGCGTCCATCCACCCACACCTGAGCCGTGCCCCGAACATAACCCAGGTCCAACCAAGCGCGGGAACCGGTTCCCTGGACCTGCATCTCATACTCCACCACGCCACTATGGTGTGGCAGCTGCAGCGCCGTGCGCCAGTCCCCGAGACATCCCGCCGCCGCATCCAATTGCAGAAAGACCGGCGCCTGCAGCACAGCCGCTTCCGGTGCGATGGACTGGGGCTCGATCCGTAGCGCACAGAGCGTTCCGGCGGGCTGGGCGGGGAAGTCCGCCACACCGGTGCGCACCTCGACCTCGTTACCAGCGACCCAAGCCCGCACAGGCCCTTGTGCGACGACCTGGAGCGCACGCGCACCAATGGGCAGCGGAAAGCGTAACCACACTGGATACTTGGCGGTCGCTGGATCTAGAACAAACGGAAGCGGTGACGGGTGCGGGACCGACTCCGGCACCAGCCAGCCCACATCCGCCAACGGATGGGATCGTGGGCGAACCCAGAGCCACTCCCAGGAGTCGGTGTGGGCCACGGGCAGCGCGGGATGGCCGTCGGCGTCGGTCCACTCCGGTCCGGTGGAAAAGGAGATCTTTCGGCCATCCGCGAGCATGGCAACGCCGTCGACCAACACACATTCATCGCCGGTTGCCTCGGGAAAACGCAGGGCTAACAGGTTTTTTCCCAAACGCCAGTATGCGGTCAGATCCACCGCCTGCTGCCCGTCCCGGACGTAGGGGTTGAAGTCTCCATCCACCGCGACCAATTGTTCGTTCACCCAGAGCGCCACCTGCCCGTGCACCGCAAAGTGCGCCCACACACGGCGCACAGGCTCCGAACAGACAATTTGGTAAAGCAGAACCCGGTCCTTGGTTCCGCCTAGCGCACCCGGCATCACCCATGCCGGGTGGGCTTCCGGCCGCTCCATAGTCACCTGGACCCCCACGCGTACCTCCCCGGGCCGCACGGCCGTGCAGCGTAGCAAGAGCGGATTGGCCCCCGCGCGTAGCGCAACGCGGGACACCGCCACGTGCCGCCCTCCGGGATCCAGGGCAAGCACCTGCGTCTCCCCCAGAAAGGCCTCCTTGGCCACAGCCCCCTCCACCTGCAGCCAGTATGCCCCGTCGGATGGTGCGATCACGTTCGTGTACGCCCACAGTACTTCACCGGTCTGCGCCTCCCCCAGGTTGAGGAAGGTTCGCGGCACGCGGCTCATGCGGCCTGCCCAGTCGCGGAAGGTCATGTCCCCGAACTGGGTACTGTAGATCACCGGACGGGCGTCCCCTGGGACAAAGCGCTCGCCGCGACACACACTCCAACGCGCCGCCTCGCTCCAGAGCCGTTGCGGCCAGTCCGCATCCGAAACATCGGGACGGTGCCACCCACTGGCCAGACCGTCGCCTGTCTCGGTCCGGACCCGGAACAGACGCCGCTCGACGGGGTTAAAGTCATGCCGCCCCAAGAGCTCGAAATCGCCGTAGCGGTTGTCCAGGGTGGACTCCACCCGCACCCGCCAGCCCTCTTCAGGCAGTTCACGCCAGTCGCCAGACGAGATGTCCGCCCCCGAAGCAGCGGACGGGATCGACTGATCCGAAGGCGGAGGCACCTCCTTGGGGCGGCACACGACCAGGGCAGCCGGCCAGTCCATAAACGGTACGTCAACCACAACATGTCCATCCTCGCGCCGGAACGGTAGCGGCTGCTGCCGTCCGCTCACCGGATCCCACAGCTCCGGCACCCCTTCTGTCTCGAGCACAAAGGAGCTGTGCGCCGGGAGTGCGGGAGGTGCCTCGCTTGCCACGTGCATGGTACGCAGGGCGCCGAACGGCGGGAGCAGCAAAAATACGTCCACGAGTCCAATCCGCCGCGCCAGCGCCATTCCTGGGCCGTCGGCGCGGCGTGGTAGATGCGACGCAAGGACAGCCGGCACCTCCTCTGGCGTCTCCACGCGGACGGTCGCCGCCGGTAGATCTGCATCCTCGGGGACGGATACGGCTACCAAGAGCCCCCCACCCGCCACGAACTCGGCCAACCGTCTTTGGGCGGCCACTTCGGGAGGTACGGCTCCGGGCAGGATGATCGCCCGGTACTGTTCCTCCCCCACCCCAAGGGTGGCCGCCTCCACGCTCCCCGCCGCCAGGGCCCGTTCGTCGAGCAGGTCGAAGTCCCAGCGCTCCGCGCGCAGCATGCCGAGCGCCGCCTCAGCGCGCGCCTGTCGCCCCACAAGCGCCCAGTACACGGAACGGATGTGCCCGGAAGCCGCATCGGGATCCCTCCCAGCGGTCTGCTGCAGATGCTCCCCCACGCGCTGGTCCCCAGGAGACATATGTCCCCAGATGACGTGCCCGGGGTAATAGACCGCCAGGTCGCAGAGGTGCCTACCCTGTGCGAGGAGCCAGCATGCGCGCGACACGGTATCCGCAAAGATCGGATAGTGCTCGGCGTAGGGTTGGCGCCAGCCCGTATCCGGCGGTGCCCACTCCCACCACCCTCCCCGGGTGCTGTAATAGACGGCGTGAGGATCAAAGAGGGTCACCCCGGCTTGCAGCCACGGGATCAGCCAATGCATCGTCTCTTCGACCGTCCCGCCCCAGCCACTGGAGTGGAAACCCTCGAGCCAGACCCGCTTGCCGCCGTATGTGTGCACCAGAGAGGAGTGGGCCTTAGCCTCGCCATCCATGTCCGAGCCCGGGGCCGAGTAGTGTCGATGGGTCGCAAAGTAGTCCAGATAGATGCGCTGCGCACCGTGGGGATCCACAGTGCGCGCGTGGCCGGCCTGATCGCAGCCCAAAAGCATCCCATGGCTTGCATGCCAATCCCCCAAGGGACGAAAGAATGCCTCCTCTGCCAACTCGGCTAAAAGGCCGTAGAAACGCCGACGCACCTCCGGCGCACCCGCACCATCCGAAAACAAAAACGGCAGGCGTGGCGCCAGTTCCTCCCCGTAACGCTCTTGATAGAGCACCGGAATGCGCGGGGACCAAGTCGGCATCGGCTGCAGCTCGTCCTGGAAGCTCCCGGCGATAACGCGGCCCAGCCGGTCGCCGTGCCGTCGCTCCATTTCCCCGTGAATGCGGTCCAAGAGCGCACCGGCCGCCGCGGGGTTCAACCAGTCAAACCCGTGGCGCACGGACACCAGCGCGTCCTCCCCGAGGCGTCCCAAGACCGTGGCCTCAGTGGGCAAGGCAGTGCCCGGCGCAAAGCGCCGCAGATGATAGCCAGCATAGTCCGGTGTATCCGCGACAAGTCGGGCCGGGAAATTGGCCCCTGAGAAACCAATCTGGTCGTAGTACCAAAGGAACATGCCAAGACGTTCGGCTTCTTCCAAGGCCGCCCCAAAGAGCGTCCACCAACGCTCGCTGTAAAATGGGGGGTCATCGGCAGGGCACCCGTATGTCGGACCCGCAGGTGCCAAGTTGATCACACAGAGGTTTCGCAATCCGGTCGCCCTCAGCTTCTGCATCTGCCAGCGCAGGCGCTCCTCGGTCACCGCTTCACCGCTCCACCACCAGAGCGGCACTGGACCGAATCGCGGATCCACCGACGCAAAGCCCTGCCGTAACGCCTGCATTCCAACCCCCCCCCTGCACCTCGCACACCCACTCGGGAGTGGAGTTTTGGATTGTGCGGCACGGTCCTGCTCCCCCATCGGTACATCGCACGTTCTGCCGCCTCCGCGACCGCCCAGTTGCGCTAGCCCGCACGAGCGGGTTGCACCGGATTTGGTTTTAGGAGACACTCCCGGCAGGATGGTCCAGGGGCTCCGTTGTTCGGAGGGGGCTGGCATCGGGATCAGTGCCGCATACCCGGATCCCTTTTGCATAAGGAGGCATCGGCATGCACCCATCATCCCGTCCCGTCGCTCCCGCCGACATCCTCGCACTCCTGCGCTCCATGGGTCGGCTCGCGCGCCCCAGTCGCCCGACGGTCGGCCTTGCGACCATCGGCCTTGCGGCCTACTGGCCGCAGTTTCCGGGCTTGCGCGAGCGACTGATCGGCTATGCGCAAACAGTGATCACCGGCCTCACACAAGAGGCCGACGTCGTGGATGCCGGAATGGTCGACACCCCCGAAGGCGGACGCGAAGCGGGCGAGGAGTTGGCTCGCCGCAGTGTGGATCTGGTCGTCATTCACGCTGCCACCTACGCAACGTCCTCTCAGGTGCTCCCGATCGTCGCCCGCACGGGGGCCCCGGTGCTCGTGCTGAACCTCCAGCCCACCGACCGCATGGACTACGCCACGGCGGATACAGGGGAGTGGCTGGCGCAATGCAGCGCGTGCTGTGTGCCAGAGCTTGCCGGTGCGCTCGCGCGCTCGGGCATCCCCTTTCGTGTCGTCTCCGGAACGCTGCAAGGCCCGCATGCGCAACGGGCATGGGAGGAGATCCACCGGTGGTGCCGAGCCGCCGGCGTGCGCCGCAACCTACGCGACGGCCGAGTCGGGTTTCTGGGCCATACCTATCCCGGCATGCTCGACATGTACTCGGTCTTCACCCAACACCACGCCGGGTTCGGTACCCACATTGAGCTGCTTGAAATAGACGACCTGGGGGCGGAGGGGGATGCGGTCACAAGCGA
>JAJYVN010000090.1 GCA_021791995.1 Bacillota bacterium | reverse complement strand
TACCTCGGCAAGCCACCCGCCCAGCGTGCCCCCCAGAATCTTTCGTTGCACATCTGCAGCAACCCCGATCTCATCCAGGATCCGGCGTTGATCGAGCAGGGAGTGCTCCATGTCCCGCCAATGCACATCCGTGCCAAAGACGACTTTTTCGTAGGCACCGTCCCAGTAGAAGAGGTCAGCGAGAAACGCGGGTGTCTTGTGGCTTCGCCACCCTCGGCGCGATCCGGTCCAGTCCGCGACGAAATTGGGATGAAAGCGCACCAGGGTGGCAGCCTCCTCGTACCAGGGCATCCCCAAGTGCGCAACAATGCCCCGCAGATTCGGAAAGCGGCGGGCAACCAGGTCGAGGCATACCGGCCGCATGAAATCAGAAGACACACCGTCTGCACCGTCGGAAGAGGTCACCAACACAAATCCGGTGTGAAAGAGGATCGGCATCTGGAGTTCGGCCGCGCGTGCATATACGGGCCAAAACGCCGGATCATCGTAGCGAGCGGTGGGACGGGTTATCTTCAGCCCCGAGAAGCCCTGGGCAAAGAGCCGGTCCACCACTGTGTCGGCATCATCCCGCCCCAGAGCCACAACGCCGAACCCAATGATCGTATCCGGATAGCGGTCCATGGCGCGCAACGCATCGTCATTGGTGGGAGAGAGGTCGCCGAGCCAGGGGTTGGTTCCGATCCCAAGCCCGCTCATGCACACGCGGTCAATGCCGAGATCCGCACACGTCTGCACCAGTCGCTCCGCGTAGTCCGGTTCCTGCAAGAGGTGGTGGTGGCAGTCGATGATCACTAGAATGCCTCCCTTTGTTTTAGACCGATGGCAGGCCACATGTCTCCGCATCCGCGATGATCTGCAGGTCAGGGTGCTCACGCAACAGCGTCACCGGGTATTGGACGGAAGGGACGTCGAAGAGCGCACGCCGCAGCACGGTACGCTGCCATGCCCCTCCGTCACAGAACAGGCGGATCCTGCGTGCGGCGCGGATATCCGCCATGCCAACCGTAACGGCCAACGGGGGCATGCCTTCCAGGTCACCCCCATTGGCCCGAATGCTATTCATCACAAGTGTCTCGGGTGCCAGGGCAACGATCCGGGTGTTTGAATGCAAAAAGTCCTGGGTATCCCACGCCCCGAAAGGACCCAGCGGCGGCTCATTGAAGGCGACATGGCCATGGATACCGATCCCTCCAAAGCAGGCATCCACACCACCCACAGACGCAATCCGGTTCTGATAGGCATCTAGATGCAAGGGGTCAGGAACCGCAAGTCGCTCGGTGGAGAATCCGAGCAAGGGATCGAGTTTTCCTACCACCTCACGGAGCAGAAACCCGCGAAACGATAACGGGTCCGTCTCGTCGATCCAGCGGCCCTGCCAATCGCAGTATTCGTCCATCGCAAAGAGGTGTACGTGCCCGAGAGGGATTCGTTCGGCGTTGCAGCGCGCAACGAACACCGGATACTGACCGCGCGGTCCCACGGGAACAATCATTCGGCACGGACGGTCTTCAGCAATCGCTTGCCGGATCTCGCGAATCAGGTACTCGGCAAACTCCGCATACAGCGTCGGTTGATCTGGAACCAACTGCAAACGCCCCTCCGCCGCCCGGACCAAGTCCGCACCCCCAATACGCATCGCCCGCGCCATGGGACCATCCCGCAGCACAGAGCCATTCCTCCCCTTCGAACCAGTCGTCCACCTACCAAATCTCCGTCCATGTGCGCTCGAACTCACTTGACCTCCTCCCCAGGGCTAAAGCCGGGGGATTCCCAATGATCGCTCATCGAGGTTTCCTGCTTCGTCAGGGTCCGCTCACCCGTTTCCCGGTAGGTCTTGCGCCCCCTCCACAGGAAGACACCGCCAGCCGGGCGGCCCGTTCCGCAAGTCCTGCTTTTTTGATGTTCCGTGCAGCGTTCCTCTCTCGGTCTAGAACAGCACCACATGCGGAGCAGATCCAACGGCGCCTTGCAAGCTGAAAATGATCCACGGCGTGGCTACAGGCGTGACACCGGTTGCTGCTGGGATAGAAGCGGTCGATCCGGATGAAGGTACGACCGTACCACTGCGCCTTGTATTCGAATTGCCGCAGTAAGTCTCCCCACCCCACGTCGGCGATCCTCCTTGCAAGCATCGGATGGGCCAGCATGCCCTTCACGTTCCAACGTTCGGCGCTGACCACCCGGTTCTCGTGCAGATGCGTGTCGTGAGGTTGTGCGGGAAATGGCTCCGCCGATCTGCCATGCGGGCATGGGCGCGTGCCATCGCGCTTTCTCGCGATGGCACGCGCCGTTCTGCATACGGGCCAGCCGCCGCTGGGCTTTAGCAAGGCACTTTTCATCGCGACGAAAGAATCGCTCATTCCCCATCTTCTCTCCTGTGCTCATGACGGCCGTGTTCAGAACTCCAAGGTCGATGCCCAGTGTGGCATGGACGATAGGCAACGAGGCAATCTCCTCTTCGGTGGTGAAAGAGACGAAAGAGCACCCCGCACGATCCTTGCTGACTGTGATACTGGTTGGTTCTGCGCCCGTGGGCCGCGTCCAACGAAGGTCGAGAGGTCTATCCATCTTCGCTGGCGTGAGGGCTCCATCTTTCCACCGGAAGCCCCCGATACAATATGTGACACTTGGCAGGTCGTGCTTCCGGTGAAGGCGTAGGTTCGGAGCACGGCCTGCGAAGAAGTTAACAAACGCGGCATTGCAATGCCGCAGGGTCTTCTGTCGTGGCACGCACGACACCTCGGCCAGCCAGGACTTCTCCACTTCCTTCTTCCGACGCACGAGGAGCCGGTCTGGCTCCGCATAGTCAATGCGCTCCTGGCGGTCGCACCATGCCTCCGTACGTAGCGCATGCGCCCCGTTATACACGCACCGGACGCGACCGAACGTCCGCACCCGTTCACGCGCGGGATCGTCGATCGGGTAAAAGCGGTACTTATACGCCCTGTGCTCCATGTTTTGCATGATACCCCGCCGAACGCCAACGAACGAATCGATCGGCTTATCCCCGTGGCGGAACGCAGGGCACTGCGCCGCGACTCTTCGGTCATCGATGCCCGGTACCCGAGGTCCGCATGCGTCGGCCTCTGCGCATACCTCCAAACAAGCCGCGCGGTACGCCACAAGACGACCCGCACCACCACGCCCCCCCATATCAGCGCAAGAAGCCAATCGGAAGTCCAGGTACCGGTGCCTAGCAGCCCCACCCGCCTCGCCTGACCACTCATCCTGCCGTGATGCCATTCTAGCGTGGCTTTTGATTAGATCACCCCCGACCATCAGTGGACGTTCTCGCGCAGATCCTGGTCGCAAGCGACGATTCATGGATTCTTGTTTCCGTACCTGTTACAGGTTATCGACGGAGACCGTTCCCAACCCCAAGGCCTCAAGTTTTAAGCTCAGGGGCACCTCGAGCCGTAGCGGTTCGAGGTGAACAAGCCGTTCCTCCCGTGGGAACAGAACGAAATCATTGGGTGCCACATCCCATCCCGCCGAATATAGGTGCACCCCGAGAGCAGCCACGGCTCCCACGTTGCGTACCAACACTGTCGAAGAGTCGCCGTCTCGCCCCACCACCCTGAGGTCCGGACGGGGCAGCCAGCGTAGTGGCGCGAAGGCGGGACCTTTGGTTACGGTGAAAGCGTATACTTCTTGGTCCAACGTCCCTCCTGCAGAGAGCCTCAAAAGGAAAACGTCGTGAGGCACCGACTCAACCTGCCATGTGACGCTCCCCACCTCGCACGAGGGACCGGCAGCGGACGGAATGTGGAACGCTTCCCTCTCGAGGATCCTGCCTTTCAAATCCAGCAGTTCCGCTACAGCGCTCCCCTTAGGCCGCGTGACAGGAGAACGGACGTGGAAGAAGACTTTCGATTGGAATAGATCTCCTGTCTTGTGCGCCACCCGATCATAACGGCAAGAGAGGCGTGCAGGAGCGAAACAACGGCGTAAAGTACCATACGCTGGCTTCGGCTCGCCGTCATATTCCAACAGGGAGGTATTGGCAATGTTTGCGTATGGCTCGTTACCCATCCAGACCAGCACACCGGAGGCAACAGGCTCCCGGCGCCGCACGGAATCCACGCAGGCTCGAAGGGCCTCGGCCTGTAAGTAACGACTGCATGTGACATAGGATTCAAGTTCTGGAACATCCTCGCGCCAAGGGCCAAAGAGTCGGTTCAATTCCTCCCACTGGATCCACCAGTCGCCGTGATGCACCCAAAGCGGATTCGCCCTGTTGGGAGGCCAGAGCGGCAAAGCGGGATTGTGCCTTGCTACGTCAGCGTCTTCAGGTACGCACGCGACTCGCCTAAGCACTTCCAAACGGCTCGCACCTGGCGCCCCAACCTCGGAGCGGAAAAGCGCATCGTCGGCGTTGAAATATGTGTAATGGAGGGGATGCCCCAAATAAGTCCACGGGCCGTGTACATCATGATGCAATCCCTGCCCAAAGTCCTCGGAACGCGCACCGAAACGTGGTCCCGAGGGACTGCTGGGAAAGAACGCACGACCCGGATCCTCAGCCATCACCACCTCCTTCAGTCTACCGATGTTAGGATGCTCTGCCGTTACAGGTATGCCGTCTGGCATGGTTAGTTCATTCCCTCCGCACCACGCCATCAACGACGCGTGGTGTTGCCGCCGCAAAATGGAATGAGATACTATGTCCGCTAGTTTCGCTAGGAGAGCTGGGTCACCAGGAGGGGTATTGTCTAGACCCGAGGAAGATTGGAAAAGTTCTTGCCACACGAATAGCCCAAACTCGTCGCAAATGTCGTAGAAGGCCTCCTTTTCCAGAATCGCTCCGCCCCAGACTCGCAGAATAGTGCACCCCAGACGTCGGAACCGCTCCAAGAGCGGTCGATAGTCCTGTGCAAGTACCGTGCCATACAGGGGACTCGGAGGAACCCAGTTAACCCCTTGAAGAAACACTCGTTTACCGTTGCACATGCAGGTATACGGCAGGGCAGAGGTCGGAGCGTCGGGATTGGCCACGAAGGAGACGTTGCGAAACCCGACCGTCAAGGTCCGCTCGTCGCTGAGGCATCCGTCGATGTCGAAGACGGTCAACCTAACTCGGTAAAGGGGCTGATCCCCCATACCGTTCGGCCACCACGGCCGTACCCCAGGGATGCGCGCACGGAGAGCGCGTGCCTCGACATCCGCCCCAGCATACGCCAGGGGAAGGGCGGTTAATTCGTCCCTTCTAGCCTCTCCCCTCCATACCACCTGATCTCCGCTGTCACCCCCCTCAGGTCCGAGGACGGTGACGGTGACGCCACAATTCTCCTTCCCTGGACCGTCCAGAAAAATACGGCAGCGAAGTTCCCCCTCGCCAGACAGCCAGTCAGCGATAACGGATGGCTGCAGCAGAGCCACCGGACCTGTCTCGAGCAACTGGACATCGTCCCATATCCCCACCGGCACGATGCGGGGACACCAGTCCCACTGATAATTGAATCGGGACTTGAGCGTGGCAATCTTGCTCGAATAGCCGATCTGGCCCTCAACCTCAGGCGGCGGTTCGAAGGCGACGAGCAACACGTTGTCTGTCCCCGCCGAAGCCAGCATCCCGGTTATTTCAACGGTGACCGGCCGGAACATGCCAGCGAAGGCGCCAAGAACTTTGCCATTAAGCGAGATCTCACCGCTATAGTCTAGACCATTGAAATGGAGGAACTGCCTCGAACGTCCCCGCTCCGGCAACCTGAAACACGTCCGATACACCCAATCCCGGTGCTCCACCCACTCGGCGTCACGGCTACGGAAAGCCACGTTCAGGTCAGCCAAGACCCCGGCCCGCTCGAGGTCTCGCTGCACCGCCCCAGGAACCGTTGCCGAAAATGGTCCAAGAAGGGGCGCATCTCCCCGAAAACGCGCTCCGTTGTGCCAGAAACCTGATACCTGCCAGGGCAGTGAACCGAGGTCCGTCCGCATAGAAGCCTCCCTATAGTGACGCATTTGGGCCACAAAACGCACGCGTGGTAGACCCGAGTAAATCCCCTCCGGCGCGCCTAAGATCACCGGCCGATCACGCTTGAATGTGCACCACTTGGTGGGGGCATAACGGGGTAGAGAGCACGCTCCTCTCAACAACCAAGGGACACAGGCGCTGTCCAACCGGTGTGACCAACATTGCTTCAGCAAGGCCATCCCTTATGCTGACCTCGGCTATGGCACTCTTCCCAAAACACTCCCGCAATCGCACGATGAGTCCACCCTCTTCGGCCATCCGCACAGATTGCACAAACACACCGGCACCGGCAACGTGGAGAAGTTCACCCGATGCGCCCTTGAGGGGACCTGTATTGCCTGCTGGCACAACTGTAGCGGACAGCGGCTCGAGCACGCTCTTACCAAACACGGCAAAGCTCTTGGCGTCTATGGCCCCCGTCCCCTCGATTCGGTACCGGAAAAGAAGTTCTCCCTCCTGTCTTGGTCTGAAGTTCGTATCCCATCGATTGTTCGCAACATATGAATATAGCCGTCCCTGGCTACCGGCCTGCTGTTCAGGGTGCCCGGAACGGATGGTTCCGAACTGGACCAGGCCTGCATCGACTGTCCCCCACAGGATGGAGGATCCGATGCCTTCCAGCCATACTCCAGCGGTGACAACGGACCAATCGGGGAGGCTACCGGGAAGTTGGTCATCACCAAGGATGCAGGAACCTCCCGGCAAATCGTAATGGATGCGGTGCAAGCCCTCTCCCACGAAAGGAAAGGCAAAGTACAAGCCTTCCTTCTGTCCGTGCGGCACGGCACGCTTAAGGACCACATTCTCCAAGCACACGTCAGGAAGATCTTCATACAACCGCAACGTACACCGTATCGCGTCGGCATCTATGCCACCCGCCCATCGGTAAGTGATTGTGCGGTCTACAGGGGAACGGCTTGACGCCTCCATTTCAATTGGCGCACCCACCCACCGCGCCGCCAACCGATCTTGCTCATCCTCCTTTACGTACCGGTCCACGATGAATGTGTTTAAGGCGTACGGACCAGTCTGATCCACGAGTTCGCGATTCCGCACCCGGTCCTTCAGAGAGCCTATCCCGCCTCGCGCTGGATCCAGCGCGAGTGTTATCCACGGATTTGCCACGACGGTCTCGGGTGGGCCGTCCGCCCGAAGGCAGTCTGCGGCCCTCTGGCCCTCGCCGATGCGGAGATCAAGGCGTCGGTATCCGAGCGCTGGCACTTCCGGGGGAACAAAGTGCAAGGCGGCTCGGTCGTGGGTCCCCGGCCGGATCCACTCGTACGGCACGTCCTGCCCTGTCTCTGGATCGACTAGCCGAAGCGCGGTCTGATCCTCGGCTCCCAGCCAACGGGGGAGATCCACCGTTACCGGGGATCTGCGCGGGGCGTAAACCGAATTGAAGATGAACACCCCGGGTGACTTACCCGTCGTCAACTGCCCAGCCAGGCGGTGCAAGGCGGTATTGGCGGCAGAGCTGGCCAAGAGGTGCGCCCGGTGGGCAAAGGCGGACTTGAAGGACCACTGCCGCCCCTGCGAGCCAATGCCCCGAAGCGCATTCTCTTCTGGACGCGCCGCCCCCCAGGTATGTTCATCAAACAGGAGCATCTCTTGGTACGCTCCATCGAGGTCTTTTACCAGTCCCTCGACTGGCGGGGCACCTGGAGTCAAGGCCGCAGCGGTACCAGCCATCTCAGCGAACCCGTGGGCCGCGCGGATCAGTGCCATCTCTCCAGATGCAGACCCCGTGCCGTCGGCCCACCAGTCCGGCCAATCTCCACTATGTTGAGGGATTTCTGAACGCCACCGTTTCTCAACGTAGGCAAAGAAGTCCCGATTACAGGCCATCCGCACCCTAGGCCACAGCCACTCTTCGTTCCAACGCCGAACCACCTCACCGATCCGCAGATTAGGAGGCCCATTGTCGGCATACGCCCCCTGGCAGCGCAGGTGCAGTGCATCATAGGGGAAACCGATATCCTCCAAATCCTGGAGATGAACAGGCAGGGCGCGCAGAACCGCTTCGTACGAGTCGTTGAAACCGAGAACGTTGCCCTCCTGGTATGCGTGACGGGGATCGTCGGTGAACCAAGTGAGTACATGATCACCTTCCGGAGTCCTCCACCAGAACGGGCGGTCAAAACGCCGATACTTATGGACCGGGGCGCGGTAATTGTTCGGCGCCAAGGAGAGATAATGGATCCCGCTGGACGCCAGTAGTTGTACCGCTGTCCATGGTAATCCCGGCACGTCGGTCTGCATCGCACTTTGAATCGACACCTTAAAGCGTCTCGCTAGCTCCTGCCCCTCCCGGAGCGCTTCGACAAGCTCCTCATAGGAGCACGTCTCAGCATGTAGGTTAGCGGAGAACGCGGTGATCTCCATCTGGCCACGCTGGAGACAACGCCTCAGCCTTGCTATATCCGACGGTTTTCTGCGGCGACAGTATTCCACCAGAGGATGAGTCGCTTCAAAATTCCAGCGAAAGCAACTGTCGTCCGACCATTGCGAGCTTTGCTCGCAGAACGCAAGAGCCTCATCAATGAAGTCAAGGTGTAGTTTGAGGACGTGGTGTTGAACATCCGTATACCCAAGATCCAGATGGCTGTGGTGAACCACGAAAACCCTCCACGGCCGCACCGGTCCGAAGGGGGCCTCGGTCGAGCAGCACTCTCCCGCGTTGTCCCGGACGGTTGCGCGGACTGTCGTTCTGTTGCGCGGTTCAGGCACGCTGACGGTGACTGAGTTTGGTCCCGTTACGGTTTGGGCATCATGTCGAACTTGGTCTCGATCACTGGACAGGATTAGGGTCGCGCACCCAGGTGCGCCAGCCAGCCACGAGACAGAGATGATCCGCTCCGGACCAGCGGTGGTCGTACGCACCAGCGGCAACGGTCGGATCCTCACCTCGCTCGCCACGACATCACCTCGTCATCGTTCCGGATTGATACCTTCTATCTCGGTGCCTATGCCGCAATCATCATCAGGCGAATAAGAACCACACTTTTCCGGCACGCCGCTGCCACCAGGCCCCTCCCACCCACTCGACGACTTCTTCCTCGCAGAGGAGGTCAACGAAACTATTGCTAGTATGATATAACAAGCTGCGCTCGGCAAGAGATGTCTACAATCCCTTCCGGTGCAGGTCAAAGTGGCGAACGAAATGTTGAACGACAGCAGCTTGAGGCTTAGCTCCGGCTTTTTCCGACCCAATCTGGTAGGTAGTGGTAGATCTCATACATTCGGGAGTCTATGGCCCGGAATCGACGCGTCACTCTGTTAAGAAGGCGTCCGTACGAATGCGAAGTCGTTCACGATCGTCGTCAGGACTTCGTCCCGTGTTCCTTCGAGAGGCATCGGTTCCCACCTGCCCCGATGATCGGCCATAGCGAGTTGATAGTGGCCGCCTTGCAGGAAGGTGAGGCGCGCGCGGTTCCAGGGGCCATCCTCATCCTGGTACAGATGATGCTATGCGGCACATGGAGGCGTACGCGCAGATGCGAAAAACCCTCGGCGTGCAGGATACGCTCCACCTCTGCAGCCCGTGCGAGCGCCTCGGGTCTGGGCACCTCTATGCAGCCTGCTTCTCCATCGTGTCCGTGATAAACAAAAAGGGGACCACTTGATAAGCGAAATCGGTACCACCTTCGGTCGATCGTACGAGGGAGAAGGGGGCACCTCGGATCCCCAATTCACACCTGGTAGGCTTGGGGTGTCTGAACCGGCCATCCAGGTATTGCGCATCACGTAATTGACCCACCCACGCGTCGTCCACTGACCCACTATTTAGAGATGGATCCCCGCGCAGGTCTGGATGGATTATGTCTGAGCGGTCAACGCAGGGGAACCCCCTTCCGGGGCAAGGGTGTTGGATTCAACCGCGGGCATGGTCCGGTCCCCAGCAGCCGCATCGTGATCTGGGCGGCGGAGGGGGCGGTAGCTACGACCGGTGAAGATGAGGTGGTGCGCGTTGTTGATGAGCCGGTCGAGGACGCTCTCAGCCAAGACGGGATTGGGGAACAAGGGGTATCAGTCTTGGGGCGCACGGTTGGAGACGACGACGAAAGAGCGCCGGCGCTCGCCGACGAGTTCCCATAGGTCTTACCATTACCCACAAGTCGGCATGTCGAAATATGTCGAACGATTTCGGCTCATTTTCCAGAATCTGCCCCGTGATTTTCCTATTTCGCGTCCAACTGCTCTCGTGTGGTTATGGCGTTGGGGGAAACGTTTCTGTGGGCTCTGCGGGAGTTGCTCTCCGCACGCCTTGGCGACGCTCGGCTGAATGTTCGGCTGGCCAAGCTGG
>JAJYVN010000089.1 GCA_021791995.1 Bacillota bacterium | reverse complement strand
CGGCGTGAATTCGATCACGACCCCCCCGGTGAAATCCGTGCCAAAGTTCAGGCCGCGGGTGATGAGCGATAGGACCGTCAACAAAAGCAAAATCCCCGACATCGCCATAAACACCTTGCGCCGGGCCATGAAGTGAAAGTGAAACTTCACTGGCGATGCCCCCTCGATCCGGGCTTGCCCTTGCCCTTATTGCGGTTCTTCTTCTTCGTACTCCCACCAGCGCGCGACCGATCTGCTGGGGCTCGTGTACCCTGAAAGGGCGTGTCCGGGGAAACCGCGGCGGTTTCTGCGACGGAAGGGCGTTCCACCGGCGTCGGTTCCTCAATGGCGGGCGACGGTTCCGGGGGTGAAACAACCTTGGTCGGTCGCGGAGCGGCGACCGATGCCCGAGCAACCACACTGCCCAGCGCCACCGATCCACCACCGGCCACCGCGATCTCCGCCCGCGGAGCAAACACCCAAAACGAGGGTCGCACGCCCGTATCGACAAACCAGTGAAGCAGGTAACGGGTAAAGACCACTGCAGTCAAAAGGCTGATGATCACACCGAGTCCGACGGTAACAGCAAAGCCCCGGATCAGGGACGAGCCCATCTCGTAGAGAACGGCCGAGGCGATGACCGTTGTCGCATTACTGTCCAAAATGGCGCGCAGGCCGTGGTGAAAGCCCTCATCGACCGCAGCCCGCAGGGCGCGACCACCGCGGAGTTCCTCCTTAATGCGTTCGTAAATGATCACGTTCGAGTCCACCGCCATACCGATGGACAGGATCATCCCCGTGACCCCCGGGAGGGTCAGCGTGGCATGCAGCGCAATCAGCACGGCCATCAGCCCCAGGGCATAGACCAACAGAGCAATGGCGGCCCAAAAACCGGGCACGCGGTAGACCAGGAACATAAATGCCACCACAAGGACCAACGCGAGGACGGCAGCGACCTTGCTCTGTTGGATCGACTGCGCCCCCAAGGTTGCGCTCACCGCCGAGTTACTGATCACCTTCAGGGACAACGGTAGCGCGCCCGAGTTCAACTCAATCGCAAGGGCCTGAGCCTCGGCCGTCGTGAAGCCCCCGGTCAACACCGCCTGCCCATTCGTGATCTTCTCTTCAACCGTCGGGTTCATCAATTCGCTTTTGTTGAGGTAGATCGCCATGGTCTTGCCGACGTTAGCGCCGGTGTAGGAGGCGAGGGCCGCAGTGCCCTTGGAGTTAAATGTCAGGAGGATTTCGGACTGCACCGCCCCTCCCGTCGACCCGGTCACGGGTTGCACCACCGCACTCTTCAGCTCGCTCCCAGTTACCACGGGGTCGGTCAAACTGCCAAAGTCGAGCGTGTCCGTCGCACCGATAATACTCTCCGCCTGCTGCAGATTTGAGATGCCTGGGATTTGCACCAGGATCCGGTGCGCAGTGGGTTCCGCCTCCACCACGGGATTGGTGACACCGAGCTTATCGATGCGATACTCGATCACACCCACCGTGGTTTCCAAGGCCTGCTGACTATATGGTTGCCCCTGCCCGCCACTGGCGGAGTACAGCAATTGAATGCCACCGCTCAGATCCAACCCCTTGTGGATATAGCGATAGAGCGGAAAGACCTTCAACAGCAATACACCCAGCACCAGCACCACGGCCGTCGCGGTCACCAGGCGGGTCAACGCCGAGCGCCGTCTCTGCACCAGACCGTCCTCCTTGCGGCAGAACCTTCCTCAACCCCAGGGCCTGTCGACACATGAGTGTTCAGTATAGGGGTCGGCTCGTCCGTGGGTCAACGCACCCTGTCGACGGTTTTGACACAAAGGCGTGGAACACCTGCCAACAACCGGCCAAGCGCACTATTCCGCCGAAGGTCCAATCGCTAAACCGGGAAAGCGGTTGAGCACGCATGCAAGTTCCAAGCCCCGCGGCCTGGTATATCCTCCCGGAGCACTGCCGGGCCACGGGGAAAGAACCTCAATTCCCCCCCGATCGATCTCCGCGCCCACCGCACGGGCGACCTCCTCCAGTGAGCGGCGCCCGTCCGCATAGCGGAACGCCAGGCGGAGCATCTCCCCCAGGGCGCGCACCTGCCCGACCTCCACGAGTTGACTGCAGGCGTGAAGATCCACTGGTGTCTCCCCATACACCAGTCCATCGCGGTCCCGAATGCGCACGCGGGGCATGTCCCGTGCGCCCGTCCGCGGTGCATCCACTCGGAGCAGGCGCGGCCGAACTTTCGTCGGTTGCGTCCACACAGGGCGGACATCATCCGGAAGCTCCGCACAGATCGACCGCGCCTGCTCCCCGGCATCGGTGGGCAGGTAATTCGTCATACGGATCACTCGGTCAGAAACCTCCAAAAACGCCCCAGCTCCGCCCACGACCATGATGGTTGAGACGCGCTCCACCTCCCACAGCCACCGCAGCCGGTCCACAAGTGGGATCACGGGATCATCGGGAACGAGCCGACGCATCCGACGATCTCGTGTCATGAAGTTCGCGGCACTCTGGTCCTCGTCCAGGAGCAACAAGCGCGCTCCCATTTCCAGGGCCTCACGGATGGCAGCCGCCTGCGAGGTGCTGCCAGACGCCGCATTCGTGGAGAACGAACGGGTGTCCAAGACCCCCGGCAAAGGCCCCACAAAAGCCGAGATATCAACGCCCGTCACCGGTCGGCCGTCCTCGGCCACCACCTTGACCGCGTCGGCGCGCGTCACGCAGAGCTCCCGCCCATCACCCGCAATGTGGTCGTACACCCCGAGGGCCAGCGCCCCAAGCAGGGTGGACTTGCCATGATAGGCGCCACCGACGATGGCCGTCACACCCTCCGGAATCGCCATGCCGCGCACCGGGCCCCGGTGGGGCAACTCGACCGTGGCGGCCAGTGTCGTGGGAGCCGAGAGTCGGACCGCACCGCGCGCCCGGAGGGGGAGATCGGAACGTCCACTCTCGCGCGGCAAAAGCGATCCGTCCGCTAAAAATGCCACCCAGCCGCGCTCCTCCAGTGTGCGGCGCAAGACCTGTTGATCCTCATGCAGTTCCAGATGCGCCGTCCGTTCGATCAAGTCCTCCGGACGGCTGCGAAGGGCAAAGGCGACGGCCTCCGGCAGCGCAACGTCCAAGGCCGCTGCGGTCCGCATGCCCTGCACCAGGCGCCCCCGCGCGGGTAGGGCACAGCCGAAGCGGAACTCGACGAGACCACCGGAGATCGAGCAACCAGACCGCTGCAGGATCTGTTGCCCAGGCCGTTCCACCTCCAGGCAGACCGCTGGCGGGGGCTGCCGATCGGGGGACGCAGCGGCGGTCTCCCCCGCCGCGCGGTGGATCGCGGCCGCAAAACGACGCAAAAGCAGGTCCTCCAGCGCGGTCCGCCTTCCAGGGTCCGCCCACTGCACGGGCCGAATCCCGGCGGCCAACACCGGCGCGCGTACCCGCAGGCGACTGGGCGGCGCATAGGGATCCGGCTGAACCCAGTCCACGTGCAACCGAAAGCGCCCGAAGTCATAGGCCCCAGTGAGATCGCGATACGCACCATAGGGCCTGCCATCGATGCGCAACAATGTCTGGCGCAAAACTTCCCTGGGAAACATCTATGCAATGCACCTCACCGGATGCCTAACCTGCAGGGCGGGCATCCTGATTCCGACTCTGGAGGTAAGAAGACCATTCCGCACTGGATCGAATGTCCTAAGTGACCAAGCCGTGCCGCAGGGTCGGCCTAAAAGCGGATCAACCTGGCCGCCCGCAAGGCGTCCACCAGAGTCGCCTGCACCTCCGGAGAGGCCGATCGCAGCGGCAAACGCACGGGGCCGCCGCGGTATCCGAGGAGATCCATGGCACGCTTGACGGCAGACGGACCCCAGCGCTCCATGGTGCGCAGCACACCACCGAGCGCTGCCATAGCGGAGAGCGCCTCCGACCAGCGGGCATCCCCACAGAGGGCAACGACCGCCGCCAGCTCGAACGGCAGGGCCGCAGCGGCTGGCAGCACATGGACCCGTGCGCCGAGCCCCGCCACCGCAACCATCGACGGGGCAGAGCCATTCGCGACCGACGCCTGTGCGGGCGCGTGCTCCATGATCTCCGCCCACCGCGTGACGTCGCCACTACCGTCAACGATACCCGCCACACCACCCTCGAGCGCGGAGCGTAGCGCATCCACTTCCGGCGGTGGGCCCCCCATGACAGGCAACCACATCACAGCCAATGGCAGTGCCGAAACCTCCGCCAGTGCGATCCAGTGCGCGGTAAGACCCGCCGTCTCCACCTGCCCTCGGTCGTCCGTAACGGCGGATATCAAGAGACCCGCCACATGCTGCTCGGCCCAATACTGAGCAACATCCTGCAGTGAGTGCGGATCTGTGGGCTCCACGACCAGCCACACCGGACGCTGCGCCTCATCCAGTACCACAGCCACCAGTTCCCGCCACTCGGCAGGCGAAAGGCGCGACGACTCACTGGGAGCCCCCCCGATCACGTATCCCGCTAGAGGCGCCGCCCCATAGCCCTGGAGATTGCGGCGCACTGCACGCCAATCCGGGCGTCCCGCATCATCGAGCGGGGTCGTCAACCAGGCCCACAGCCCGTCTTGCATCCCCTCCGTCGTCGTCATCGGACACCTCCGCAACGGCCCCTTCGATCAACGAACCGACCTCAGCTGCTCCCCCTGGACGCAATAGGAGCAGAAACTCCTGATTGCCATCGGCACCGCAGACGGGCGACGGCAAAAGTCCCAATGCCGTCCACCCACTCCGCTGCGCGAAATGCACAACCTCCCAGAGCACACGGCGATGCACCGCAGGATCGCGCACCACGCCACCGCGTGGCACATCGGCCGGTCCTGCCTCGAACTGGGGTTTGACGAGAACGATCATCGCCCCCTGGTCCCGCAAGAGCTTCCGCACCGGCGGTAGCACCTTCGTCACGGAGATGAAGCTGACGTCACAAACAGCGAGATCGCATCCTTCCGATACGTGTTCTGCCGTCAGATACCGTGCATTCCGTCGCTCCAACACCACCACGCGTGCGTCGGTACGCAGTTCCCATCGCAACTGCCCATATCCGACATCCACCGCATACACCCGAGCAGCGCCGTGCTGCAACAGGCAATCGGTAAAACCACCGGTGGATGCCCCGATGTCGAGACAGACACAACCGCTTGGGTCAACCCCAAAACGCTCCAACGCTGCCTCGAGCTTACCCCCGGCGCGACTGGCATACCGCCGTCGCCTCGGCCGCACCTCCACCTGAGCGGAGACGGAAATCCGTTTGCCCGCCTTTGTGACCTGGGCACCGTCGACCCACACCTCACCAGCCAAAGCCAACGCCGCAGCGGCGTCCCGCCCCGTTGCAAGTCCACGACGCACCAACACCTGATCCAGCCGCTCACGGGAGGAGTCAGATGGCACTCTGGGTTGCCCCTCCCACGGCCTTCGCCCAACGTCTGCCCAAAAGCCCGCACACCGTGGCAGCGACACCTTCGGCGCTGAGGCCCGCCCCCTCCAGTTGCGCCGCGCGATCCCCCTGGTCAATCACCGCATCAGGCAGTGCGCACAACGCGCTTCGCACCAACACCCCATGCTCGGCCAACAGTTCCTCGACCGCGCTACCGAAGCCTCCTGGGAGGACGTGCTCCTCCACAGTGACAAGTACCCGACAGCGTCGCGCCAGATCCAGCAGGAGCTCGGCATCGAGGGGTTTGCAGAAGCGCGCATCCACCACGGTGCTCCCGATACCAACCTGCTCCAGGAGTTCCGATGCTCGCATCGCCTCAGAACACATGGGGCCAATGGCCACAATCGCAGCATCCTCGCCTCTTTTACGGAGCACCTCCGCTTTACCCCAGGGCAACAGCGCCCCCTGCTCCGGAATGGGTGCCCCATTGCCCTCACCGCGGGGATAGCGAAACGCCACTGGGCCGCCCGTGTATGCAAGCGCCGTCGCCAAGACCGAGGGGAGTTCACCTTCGTCGCGCGGCACCAGGATGGACATCCCCGGAATATGCCGGAGATAGCTGATATCATACAGCCCCTGATGCGTTGCGCCATCTGCTCCCACAAGCCCTGCGCGATCCAGGGCAAAGACGACCGGAAGCTTCTGTAAGGCAACGTCATGCACGATCTGGTCGTAGGCGCGCTGCAGGAAGGTGGAGTAGACAGCAACAACCGGGCGCAGACCGCTGGCGGCCAATCCGGCAGCAAAGGTGACCGCATGCTGCTCGGCAATCCCAACATCGAAACATCGGTGAGGGAAGCGCTCGGCGAAACTGTTGAGACCGGTGCCATCCGACATGGCCGCCGTGATGGCCACGATCCGCTCGTCGGTCTCCGCTGCTCGAACCAGGGCATCCGCAAAGACCTGCGTGTAGGTGGGACGGGATGCCTTCCGACTCAACGACCGCCCCGTCTTGGGGTCGAACGGTCCAGACCGCGCGTGCGAAGCCTCCGGCTTCTCCTCGGTTGGTCCGTATCCCTTCCCCTTCACCGTCACCACGTGACAAAGCACGGGGCCAGGCAGTTGCCGTGCCTGGCGAAGCACCTCCTGCACACTCGCGATGTTGTGCCCGTCCACAGGCCCCAAATACGTCAAGCCCAAGTCCTCAAACAGCATCCCGGGAAGCATCATCTGCTTTAGCCCATCTTTAACCCGCTGCACCGTGCGCGTCATCGCTTGGCCGATGAGCGGCACCCGCTCCACAAGCCAGCGCACATCCTCACGGAAGCGCAGATAGGTCGGTTCGCTACGCAAGCGCGCCAAATAACTTGGAAGGGCGCCAACGTTGCGCGAGATCGACATGCCATTGTCATTGAGAACGATGATCAGGTGCGCCTTGCTCTGCCCGATGTTGTTCAGCGCCTCAAGCGCCATCCCCGCCGTCATCGCTCCATCGCCGATGACGGCAATGACCTCGCCACTTCCGTTGGTCAGATCACGCGCCACGGCCATCCC
This sequence comes from Bacillota bacterium, assembly GCA_021791995.1. GTDB lineage: Bacteria > Bacillota > Sulfobacillia > RBS10-35 > JAJYVN01 > JAJYVN01. Next base: position 3,423 of record JAJYVN010000089.1, on the reverse strand, counting down.
GAGGGCTGCCGAGAGGGAGGTGCCGGCGTGCCCTGCCTCCCAGATGTCGTGCTCACTCTCATTCCGCTTGCAGAAACCTGAGATGCCCCCAGGTTGCCGTAACGTTTCAAACACAGCGTAACGACCCGTCAAAAGCTTGTGCCCATACGTTTGGTGGCCCGTATCCCAGACAATCTGATCGCGTGGGCTCTGAAACACAGTGTGCAGCGCGATTGTCAATTCCACGGTGCCAAGGCTCGCGCCCAGGTGGCCGCCTCCACGAGCGACCGTTTCGACGATGGTGGCCCGAATCTCCTGGGCGAGTTGTCGCAATTCTAGCGGGCTCAATGCCCCGAGATCCGATGGGCTCCGGACGGATGGCAACAACTTCTCCTTCAACGTCCTCCCCGCCCCTTCAGCAATGCACCGCGGCGCAACCGATGCCAAAAATAGGAGACGTACCCTACGGTATGCAGAACACGATTCGCCTCGCGAATGGCGACGCCCTTCAATGTGGCCTTCAATCCAACAGCAACCGCCGCAACCGCTGCCACCGCGACCGACACCGCCACTGTTTCGGGCCAATGGTGCCGCTCCGCCGCCGCCATCGCGACGAACATCGCTGCGGCTCCGCTGACCGTTCCCGCCACGTCGCCCACGATATCGCCGGCGATGCTCACAACATGGTCCGCCCGCCGCTTGAGCGCCAGGGCCCCTCGCGCGCCCGGGCGGCGTCGCGTCGCCATGGCGTGGAGTGCCGCCTCCTCACCCGCCGCGGCCGCGACGGCGAGCATATCCCCTGCAGCCCCCACCACCAAAAGCCCCAAAACGATCAGGGCTGAAGCAAAAACATCCAACCGGCGCAGGCCCGAATCCGCTGGCCATATCACCACAAGGGAGATCCCAAAGGCCAATAGCGCCAAATATAGGCCTTGAGCCATGTGACGTGCCGTACTGTGCCGTCGACTCGCTTGGCCCACTGTACACTTCTGTCCTTCCGGTGCGGACAAAACCTGGGGCATGGGTGGCAACGCGGGGGTCAATCTTGCGCCTTAGGTCCAGCCGGATTTCCCGCACCCCCGACCGTTCGTCGCCGTAACGGCGGTTTCCCTTTGACGGGAGTCCTGCCCGGTCGCCCAAGGCAGCGCTGGATCGCCACTGAGGTCGCACCGCAATCCCCACCGCGCCCTTGCGACAGCCTAGGGGATTTCCCCTACTTCGGCTCCGCGCCCTAGCCTCTATTGCAGTCGGACTTTCCGCGCCTCCCTGGGGCCGACGGCGGATCCCTCCGCCGACCGAGGACTATGACGCTTCCAACCGGACCACGTCAAGGCAGGCTACGCTGCACGTAGTATCGCCACGTGCAGGTTCATTCCCCGACGACCAACCATCCAACGGCCGGTCCTGTCGGGTCTCCGCGGAAGCGGGGTCCACGCCCGCATGCCATTGCGGATCGCCCCACTCCCTTAACTCCCAGCAGCAACCCCCAGCTGGGCGCCAAAAGCCGCCACCAGGAACTTCATCGCTTTGCCCGTCGGCGGATTTTTAGGCCCGCCTTCAAGCGCGCGCCGAAGGACTAGGATACTGCGCCACCCACCCTCCATGTCGAGGATTATAGCATTGCCACGGGCCGTGCCGCACACACCCTCACGCATCGCGATCCACGACAAAATCGACGAGTGCACGGAGCGCGTCCGCGCGCTCGTCCCAGCCCGCGAGTGCCCCGTGCGCGCGGGCAACTGCATCCTCGGCCAGTTGGTGGGCTCCGTCCAGCCCAAGCAACGAGACAACGGTGATGCGACCGTTGGCTGCATCGACGCCCGGAACCTTGCCGAGAAGCGCAGAACTTCCCACGACGTCCAAAATATCGTCTGAAATCTGAAAGGCCTGACCTAGTGCGGTCCCATATTGCGAGAGAGCAAAGAGTTGGTCCTGCCGGGCGTCGGCCAAAAGCCCCCCGATCTCTGCCGAGCAGCAGAGAAGTGCCCCCGTCTTCGCCGCCTCAACGCGGAGCAGTCCCTCAAGGTCCGGCCGCAGGCGGCCCGTCCGCAGGTCAAGCGCCTGCCCGCCGCACATCCCCTGCGCCCCCGCCGCTTGTGCCAACACCGAAATCGCACGCAAGTGGTTGGCATCGTCCACTCCCGCAGCCGAACGTGCCAGTACCTCAAACGCCAGTGCCTGCAGCGCATCTCCGGCCAGTGTTGCCATCGCCTCCCCGAAGACGCGGTGGCAACTTGGCCGACCACGCCGCAACGGTGCATCATCCATGGCTGGCAGATCGTCATGGATCAGGGAGTAAGTGTGCATCAGTTCCAGAGAACAGGCTGCGGGAACGAGACGGGGGATTGCGTCCTCGGCGCCACAGGCCATAGCGGCGGCAAGACAGACAGCCGGCCGCAACCGCTTGCCGCCCCCCAGTACGCTGTAGCGCATCGCACTCCAGAGGTCAGGTGCCGTTTCCGCGGTCGGCCCCAGCACCTCTTCCAGAAGGGGCTCGCACGCACTTGCCACCGACGCCAGCCACTGCACCGCGTCGATCTTCATCCGGCATCCACGCTCTCGAGCGGTCGCAAGACCGGGCGGCCGCTATCGTCGAGCACAAGCACCCGCAACCGTCGATCCGCGTCTTCCAGCCGCACAGCGCAGATGCGCGCCAAGGCAACCCCCCGTTCATAGAGAGCCAGAGATCTCTCGAGCGCCAATTCCCCACCCTCCAATTGGCGAACGATCTGCTCCAGTTCGCTCACTGCCTCCTCGTACGTCGGTTCCCCCTCATGACCGCTTCCCATTGCTTGGCGGACCTCCCCCTTGCTTCCAAACCCCAATCCCAGGGAGCTGTGCCTCGACCCGCGCCTGCAGGGCCCCCTCGGCAAGCAGTACCTCCACCCGTGCCCCCACCGAGGTATCCATGACACGTGTCAGCACGCGTCCCTGCGTATCACGACAGACCGCAAAGCCTCGAGCTAAAACACCCATGGGTGACATCGCCTCCAGGCGCCCCGCTAACGCCTGGAACTGACCCATCCGGCGCTCCGAGACCCGGATCCCCATCTGCGCCAATTGCTGCGCCGCGTGCTGCAGGCGAAGGTGCTGGGGGCGTAGCGCCGCATCGGGGCGCTCCAGCACCCCACGCGTAGCGCCATACAGACGGATCCGCTCCCGCTGCACACGCGCACGGACAGCCCCGAGAGCCTTCATGAGGCACGCCTCCAGCTCAGCACGCAAGGCCGTGCGCTCCGGCACCACGACCTCCGCTGCGGCAGAAGGGGTCGGTGCCCGCCGGTCGGCAACAAAATCCGCAATCGTGAAGTCTGTCTCATGGCCGACGGCAGAGACAACGGGAACGGGACACTCGCGAATGGCTCGGGCTACAGCCTCATCGTTGAACGCCCAGAGTTCCTCCAGTGAACCTCCACCGCGCCCAACGATCACGACATCCGCACC
>JAJYVN010000088.1 GCA_021791995.1 Bacillota bacterium | reverse complement strand
GTCGCCGGGATGGCAGCGGCCGAACGAACGGTGAGCTTGCCCCGGCGGGGTGGGTTGTGCCAGAGTGTGGCCGGGCCCTTCGGGCCAGGAGGAGGCCGCGCTCGGCATGGCGGATTATGCGCTCGCGCTGGACGTCGGCACCTCCTCGGTAAGGGCGTCCCTGTTTAATGCGGAGGGGCGCTGTCTGGAGGGCAGTGCGCACCAGGCGGCCAACCGCCTGATCCACCAGCCTGGTGGCGGTGCGGAGGCGGACCCAGAAGAACTGTGGCGAGGCGTTGTGGGTTGCCTTGACGGCGTCCTTGCGGCATGGCGCCGTCTTCCACGCGTGGGGGACCGGATCGTAACGGTCGGCATCGCCTGTTTTTGGCACAGTCTCATCGGTCTCGATTCCTCCGGACGGCCCACCACGCCCGTACTGACGTGGGCCGATCAGAGGGCGACCACCAGTGCCCGAACGCTCGCGCATGCCTTGGATGGGAATGCGGTGTGGCGCCGCACGGGCTGTCGGATCCATTGCAGCTATGTTCCCGCGAAGCTTTTGTGGATCCGGCAACACCGGGATGACTGGTGGTGCGGTAGCCGGTACTGGGTGTCGTTTGCCGAACTTCTCACGCTGCGCCTGAACGGAGAGCTTGTGGCAAGTCTTTCCTCCGCCTCGGCCTCCGGTCTCTTTGACCAGGGCCGCTGCCGTTGGGACGGGGAGATTGCGGCGGCGGTCGGCGTGCAAGAGGATCATCTGCCACCGGTCACCGACCTCGCCACATTGCCTTTGCGTCTCATTCCGGAGTGGGCCCAGCGCTGGCCGGAGTTGCAGGGTGCCCGCTGGCTTTTGCCAGCAGGGGATGGCGCATGCAACAATCTTGGCGCTGGTGCCGTCGGTCCAGGAGATCTTGCGCTCATGATCGGCACCTCTGGGGCGGTGCGGTTCCTGCACCGCGAGCGGGAGATCCCCCTACCAGAGGGACTGTGGCGATATCGCCTCGATCAAGCGCGGGGGGTGGTTGGTGGGGCGCTCAGTAATGGGGGGAACCTCCACCGTTGGATCCTCGAGACCCTGCGCGTTGCGCCGCGGGAGTTGGAGGATCGGCTGATCCGGGGAACCCCTGGCGTACACGGATTATGCTTTCTGCCATTGCTGGCAGGAGAGCGGAGTATGGGCTGGTCCGATGGGGCGTATGGCGCCGTGCTAGGTTTGCGAGAAACGACCACCGCCTACGATCTCGGGCAGGCCGCACTAGAGGCAGTTGCCATCCAGTTCGCAGGTATCGTGGAGGCGCTCGAGCCGCTTCTGCGGTCTCCTGTTCGCATCGTGGGCACGGGCGGAGCCATCGTGCATTCGCCTGGCTGGACGCGTATTCTGGCCGATGCGATCGGCCAGCCCTTAGTGCGTTCCGCAGAGCCTGAGGCCACCAGCCGCGGCGCAGCCCTGTTGGCCCTGGAGGCAGAAGGGGTGATCCCCGACGTTTCCTCCGTGCCAGCTGAGATGCTGGACCAAACGCTTCCGGACGACCATCGGCACAGGCTGTACGAGAGAGCCAAGCGGCAGACGAGGGCGCTGTATGATTTGCTGCAGATGGGTGGCGAGGGGCGGTTTACCCCTTAGGCACGAGCAATCCGACGCAGCATGTGGGATTGTGGCCGAAGGGAAGAAGGGGCGCGCCCCTCGGACGCGAACAAGGAATCTGGGTTTCGTTGGACATACCCAGTACAGGAAATAGAGGCGAGTAAAGCGATGACGAACGGATCCATCGACCAGCTCAGCATCACGACCATTCGCACGCTCTCCATAGACGGAGTCGAGCGGGCCACCTGCGGCCACCCTGGATTGCCGATGGGGGCGGCTCCCATGGCCTATGTGCTCTGGACACGCTTTCTGCGACACAACCCGCAAAATCCGAAGTGGCCAGGGAGAGACCGCTTCGTGCTGTCTGCTGGGCACGGCAGTATGCTGCTGTACAGCCTGTTGCACCTGTACGGTTACATCTCGCTGGATGATCTCAAGCGGTTTCGCCAGTTGCACAGCCGGACGCCCGGGCATCCGGAATATGGGCTGACGCCGGGGGTGGAGGCGACCACTGGTCCGCTCGGGCAGGGCTTCGCGAACGGAGTGGGGATGGCGATTGCGGCCGAACAGTTGGCCGCCCACTTCAACCGCACCGGATTTAACCTCGTCCCTTCGACGATTTATGCACTGGTCAGCGATGGGGACATCATGGAGGGCATCGCCTCCGAGGCGGCATCGCTCGCGGGGCACCTGCGTCTGGGGCGCCTGGTCTACCTCTATGATGACAACGGGATTTCGCTGGATGGACCCACCGAACTCAGCTTCAACGAAGATGTGCTTGCGCGCTTCGCGGCCTATGGCTGGCACACCCAACGCGTGGAGGACGGGAACGATCTCGCCGCCATCGAAGCCGCCATCCGCGCGGCGCGAGAGGATGAGCGGCCGTCGTTGATCGGTGTGCGCACGCACATCGGTTATGGTAGTCCCCACTTCCAGGATAGCTCCGCTGCCCACGGCAAGGCGCTCGGGGCGGAGGAGGTGCGGCTCACCAAGCGGGCGTATGGCTGGCCGGAGGATGCCGAATTCCTCGTTCCGGACGAGGTTCAGGCGCATTTCCGCGAACTGGCCGCACGGGGACCTGTGTGGGAACAGCAGTGGGAAGAGACCTTGCAGGGCTATGGTCAGGTATACCCCAAGGAGGCTGCGGAACTAACGCGGCGTCTCCGTGGCGACTTGCCCGCAGCCTGGGACGAGGTGTTGCCCGTCTTCGGCCCTACGGATGCGCAGGCTACACGCTCGGCTTCTGGCAAGGTGATCAACGCCCTGGCCCCACGCCTGCCGGAACTCTTGGGTGGCTCGGCGGATCTCTCTGGGAGTAACGATACCAACATCACCGGTGCAAGCGTGTTCTCCGCCAAGGATCGCACAGGTCGCAATGTTTACTACGGCGTTCGCGAGCATGGTATGGGCGGAGCGATGAATGGGATCTCGCTCTTCGGTGCTCTGCGGCCCTTCGGCGGTACGTTTCTTACGTTCTCTGATTACATGCGCGGCAGCATTCGCCTTGCGGCCTTGGAGGGTCAAGGCGTCGTCTACATCTTCACCCATGACAGCATCGGACTCGGCGAAGACGGACCAACCCACCAGCCGGTCGAGCATTTGGCTGCCCTTCGCGCCATCCCCAATCTGGTGGTCATTCGCCCAGCGGACGGCAATGAGGTCAGTGGGGCTTGGAGGGTTGCGATCCAGCGCAACGAGGGGCCGACGGCGCTGATTCTCTCGCGCCAGAAGCTTCCGGTTCTCACGCCGCCCCACGCGCCGGTGGACCGAGGCGCATACGCGCTGAACGATTGTGCGGGGGCGCCGCAGTTGATCCTGATGGCCAGCGGGTCGGAAGTCGCCCTGGCGGTGGCGGCGGGTAAGACCCTCGCGGGGTCTGGCCTGGCTGTGCGGGTTGTCAGTATGCCCTCCATGGAGCTTTTCAGGGAGCAACCGAGGGAGTATCGTGAGAGTGTGCTACCGCCGGCCTGCCGCAAGCGCCTGGCGGTGGAGGCTGCGGTCCCGATGCCGTGGTGGGAGTTCGTCGGGATGGACGGAGACGTCGTGGGACTCGACCACTTCGGGGCCTCCGCTCCCGCCGAGCAGTTGTTCCAGTTGTTTGGTTTCACACCGGAGCACGTTGTGGAACGGGCTCGGGCGCTTTTCGGTTCCTGAGATCGTGCGCGGTGAAGGCTTGATAGCTCAGACGAGGGGGAGGAGACCATGGCGAACCCGTTACAGAAGTTAGGGGAACTGGGGCAAAGCGTCTGGTACGACAATATCAGCCGATCTGTGCTTCAGAGCGGGGCCCTCGCGCGGCTGGTGCAGGCGGGCGAGGTGCGCGGGGTGACAAGTAACCCCACCATCTTCGAAAAGGCGATTGGCGGTAGTTCGGACTACGACGCGGATATTCAGCGTCTCCAGGCGCAGGGGCTCGACACCAAGGGGATCTACGAACAGCTTGCCATTGCGGATATTCAGGCAGGTGCGGACCTTCTGCGGCCGGTGCATGAGCACACCGGTGGTAAGGACGGGTTCATCAGCCTGGAGGTATCGCCGGATCTGGCCCATCACGCTAAGGAGACGGTCGAAGAGGCGCGGCGGCTGCATGCCTCCGTGGATCGGCCGAACCTGATGATCAAGGTTCCCGCGACCAAGGCGGGCTGGTCGGCGATTGAAGAGCTGATTGGCTCGGGTATCAACGTCAATGTGACCGTAATGTTCTCGATGAGCCATTACGACCATGTGGCTGAAGCTTACCTGCGCGGTTTGGAGCGGGCGCTGGCATCCGGAGCCGACCTCTCTCGTATTCACTCCGTGGCATCGGTATTCATCAGCCGCGTGGATACCTTGATTGACGAGCGATTGCCCAGCAAGGGATCCGCGGTAGTAACCTCCCTGCGCGGTAAGGCGGCTGTTGCCAATACTAAGTTGATTTATCAGCGTTTCCGTGAGGTGTTCAGCGGGCCGCGTTGGAGCAAGCTCGCCGCGCATGGGGCCAACACCCAACGCCCGCTTTGGGCGTCGACGGCGACCAAGGACCCGCAGTATTCGGACATCCTCTACGTTCAGGAAATCATTGCTGCCGACACAGTGAACACGATGAAGCCTGAGACCATCGATGCTTTCCGCGATCACGGCAAGGCTGAGATCACAATCCACCGCGGTATCGACGAGGCGCGGCGCTTGGCGAGCGATCTGGAGGCGATCGGCATTGACCTCGAGGAGGTCGGTACCGTGCTGCAGGACCAGGGAGTCGACCTGTTTGCCGATTCGTTCCGCAAGCTTTTGGCTGAGGTAGAACACAAGGCTCGTGCGTTGCATTCTGCGTCCGCGACGCGATGAAACGACCAAGAGGTGCTTGGCGGTGTATCCGGCCGCCCGGAGCGGCCGGATACACTGTGTGTGGGATCCCGAGTGATGGGGCGGTGGAGGTGGAGTTGGTCGATGTCAATCGAGAGACAGGCCCTTGATGGAGGGCATACGGACGGTGAGCGCAAGCCGCTTCCGTTCACCCTTGTCGTATTTGGCGCCAGTGGCGACCTTACGCGGCGGAAGCTCGTGCCCGCCTTGTACAGTATGGATCGCCGCGGGCTTTTGCCGGAACAATTCGCAATGGTGGGGGTGGCCCGTCGGCCGCTGGGGGACGAGGCGTTTCGGAACGGATTGCGGGAGGGACTGCATCAGTTCTCCGAGGTCGGCGCGGGTACGCGGTGGGATCGCCTCGATCATCAAGTGTCTTATTTCCAGGGCGACTATCAAGACGCTGCGTCGTTCGAGGCCCTGAAGCGGCAGTTGGATGAACTCAGTAAAGAGAAGGGCCTCGGAGGAAACCGCCTCTACTATCTGGCGACGCCGCCGGAGGCATACGCCGTGATCGCCGAGCAGTTGGGGAAGGCTGGGATGGGCGGAGATTGGACGGGCGGTTGGTCGCGGATCATCGTCGAGAAACCGTTCGGGCGGGATTTGACCACCGCGCAAGACCTCAATCGCCGTCTCCAAGCCGTCTTCAGCGAGGACCAGATCTTTCGCATTGACCACTACCTGGGCAAGGAGACGGTGCAAAACATCCTGGTCTTCCGACTGGCGAATGGGATTTTTGAGCCGCTCTGGAATCGTCAGTATGTGGACCATGTTCAGATCAGCATCGCCGAGCACATTGGGCTCGAGGGACGCGGGCTCTACTACGAAGAGGCCGGTGCTTTGCGCGACATGGTTCAGAATCACGTGATTCAATTGCTGTCTCTCGTGGCCATGGAGCCGCCCGCAAGTTTCGGAGCCGATTCGGTGCGCGATGAGAAGGTCAAGCTGTTGCGCGCGATCCGTCCATACTCTTCTAAAGATGTTCTTCGGTCGGTGGTGCGGGGGCAATATGGGGCCGGGACCGTCGATGGTCAACTGGTTCCTGGCTACCGGGAGGAATCCGGTGTGGCACCGGATTCGCAGACGGAGACCTTTGTGGCGATGAAGGTGCTGATCGATAACTGGCGCTGGGCGGGCGTTCCGTTCTATGTCCGAACCGGAAAGCGCTTGCCAAGGCGGTCCACGGAGGTTGTGGTCGCCTTTCGGCCCGCACCCCACTCCGCCTTCCGCAATACCGTTACGACAGGGTTGGATGCGAACGAACTCATCCTGCGTATTCAGCCGGATGAGGGCATTGGCCTTCGGTTCGGAACGAAGATCCCCGGTCCCACCATCCGGATTCAGGATGCCGAGATGCAGTTTTCATACGGTACGTTCGGTGGCAAGCAGCCCGAGGCGTATGAACGCCTGCTCCTGGACGCCGCACTCGGCGATTCCACGCTGTTTACGCGCCGCGACGAGGTGGAAGCCGCCTGGGCACTGACGACGCCAATTCTGGAGGCGTGGGGCCGCGTCGACTCGGCGGATGGACCAGCCGGTGGTGCCGTCGGGAATCGGGATGTGCCGCTTCCTGTCTATCCCGCTGGATCCTGGGGGCCAGCAGAAGTCGATCGGCTGCTGGCAGCAGATGGCCACGCGTGGAGAAACCTATGAGTATGAGGATCACACGGGTTTCCGATGGGAGTGCATTGGCAGAGGCCTTGGTGGAGCGTTGGGTGGAGGCGGCGGCTCGTGCCGTCCAAGAGCGCCGCGTATTCCGCATCGCCCTGGCGGGTGGAACAACTCCTGCGGCGGCGTACGCGCTCTTGGCACAGCCACGGTTGGCGGGTAGGCTTCCATGGGAGAGCACGCAGGTGTTCTGGGGGGACGAACGGCCGGTACCCCCTGATCACCCCGATAGCAACTACCGCATGGCGTATGAGGCCATGCTGGCGCACGTGCCCATTGCCCCAGAGAACGTCCACCGGATGCGTGGTGAAGCACGAGAACTAGACGTGGCGGCAGAGGAGTATCGGGCGGTGCTTGCGACCGCCTTTGGAATCGCACCGGACGGTGCCCCACCAGTGTTCGACCTCATTCTGCTGGGCATGGGTCCCGAGGGACACACCGCCTCCCTCTTCCCGGATTCTCCCGTCTTGCGTTCATCGCGCTGGGTCGAAGCGCCGTTCGTGGCGCAGCTTGGTATGCGGCGCATCACGCTCACGCCGACCGTAATCAACCAAGCCCGTGCCGTGGTCTTTACCGTCGGTGGCCGGGGCAAGGAGGCGGCCTTGTCCGCTGTACTGAAGGGCCCAAGGCAACCAGAGCGGTACCCCGCGCAGATTGTGGCGCCCGTCGACGGGTCGGTGGAGTGGATCCTGGAGGAGGCCCTGGCGGACGGAGCAGGCGTCTAGATGAGGGCGAGTCGCAGAGAGCGCTCGGTTCCCATGGAGGAGCCGGACGCTCTCTGTCGAGGTGTCCGACTCAGTGGCCCTTCTGAAAGAACTCTCGGTTCTTTTCGATATAGGATTTCCACTGCTCCGGTACCTCGTCCTCGTCAAAGATGGCGTTTACGGGGCACACGGTCTCGCAAGCGCTGCAGCCGATGCACTCGTCGGGATCGATATAATACTGGTCTTCCCCCTCGTGAATACAGTTGACGGGGCAGACCTCGACGCAGGACGCGTCCTTGGTCCCGATACATGGCTCAGCGATAACAAAGATCAACGGTGTACCCTCCCTGAGGCAGGCGTGAAGCTCTGCCTTTCGTAGCATCGGAGGCCGTCAAGCCCCCTGTGGGGGCTCGGCTGGACTCAATGGGAGAGTACCGAACCAAGGTTGGAGCGGTCAAGCAGTTCCTTGCGCCCGAATGGTGTCCATCGAGCGCAATTCCGGCTGTCGTTGCGCCGTTGGCATGGTATAGTACGGGCGTGTGCGCCGGGCTGGCCCGGCGATGAGAGGAGCAGAAGAGGCTGGGCAGTTCTCCCGACGTCGGACCCGGACCCTTCTGGCCACCCCCGCGAACACTGTATCGGCCCGTTGTCCCTGGGGTGTACGTGCGGGATTGTGGACCGGAGTGGCCGGTCCCATCGTTTATTGTGTTCGATGTGGACGGCGTGCTTCTCGATGTGTCGGCGAGTTACCCCGAAGCGGTTGCCCTCGCCGTACGAGAGTTCTGCCTGCGCCGACTTGGCGTGAGCGCATCCCCGTATGCGGCAGAGCATGCTGTTCTTTGGAAAGACGCTGGCGGATTCAACGACGACTGGGATCTGGCTGCATCCGTCTGTCTCTTTTTGGCCGACCGTTGGGAAGCGGATCAGTGGCCCGTTTCGGTGGAGGATCAGCGTCGATTCACGCGCATGGTGTCGGCGGCGGGCGGTGGTCTGGAGGCAGTCCGCGCGATGTGCCGAGTGTCGCGCATCGAGTGGCAGCCCAGCGCGATTGCGCGCTGGTGCATGGAGTTTTACGGGGGCAGCGATGGATGCCCGTTGATGTTTGGTTTTTCCTTCGACGGGGGCGCTCCGGGGCTTTGGCATGCAGAACAGCCACTCCTGGAACCCTCCGCCCTGGAGCAATGGCGCGGACGGGTGGCGATTTTCACCGGGCGTAATCGGGGTGAACTGGCTCTGGCACTTGCGCGTATCGGACTCCGCGACTTCTTCGGCGCAGAGAGATGCTATACGTCCGATGATGGTCCCAGAAAGCCGGACCCCGAAGGACTTTCTCGGTTGCTCGGTGGGCTCCCACCCGGCGAGGTGCTGTTTGTGGGGGATGGCATCGATGATCACGAGGCGGCCCGCCGGTACCGTGCACATCCGGGTGCGCGTCCCTGTCGCTTTGCGGCCGTGCTTGGGCCGAGCGCGCGAGAGCGATCGGGGCGGTTTGTAGCGGCGGAAGCGGACTGGCTCTGCACGGGGGTTCATGCGCTGTTGCAGGTACTGGAGGGGGGATGATGGACCTGGAGGTTGATGCGGGTCGGCCGATGGACGAGATGGTGGCGGAGTTGTGCAATGCGCCAGGGGTACCCGGTCAGGAAGGGCCGGTGCGGCAGATCATGGCGCGCCTGTTCGGTCCGTATGGGACCCTTGAGCAGGACGGGCTTGGAAACCTGTGCTGCACTGTGCATGGGGCTGAGGGCCCCCGCGTGATGCTGGCGGCGCACATGGACGAGGTCGGCTTTACAGTGAGCGACATCTCTGATGGTGGCTTCTTGCGCTTTTTGCCATTGGGCGGCTGGTGGGAGCAGGTGATGCTGGCGCAACGCGTCACGGTGCACACGCGGCGCGGGGTGCTGCAGGGGGTGGTTGGCTCGAAACCACCGCACGTTCTGCCCGCAGAGAAGCGCAAGGAAATAGTAAACAAGACGGACATGTTTGTTGACGTTGGGGCCAGTGGCAGGGCTGAGGCCGAGGATTGGGGTGTTCGGCCGGGAGACCCGGTCGTCCCGGTTTGTCCCTTCCAGGTGCTCGCCAATCCGCGACTTCTGATGGCCAAAGCCATGGATGACCGCTCGGGCTGTGCCGTCGTCGCCGATGTGATCCGGCAAGTGGCAGGGCGTTCCCACCCGAACACGGTGTTGGGCGTGGCCACGGTGCAGGAGGAGGTAGGGCTGCGCGGGGCTGATGTTGCCGCGCGTCACCTGGTTCCGGATGTTGCGTTTGCAGTGGACGTCGGCATTGCAGGTGATACGCCGGGTATGGAACGGCACGAGGCGCGAGCAGTCCTGGGCGGCGGTCCGATGTTGCTCGTGCTGGATAGCTCGCTCGTTCCCAATCCGAGGTTGCGTGACCTGGTTGCCGACACAGCCGAAGCTGAAGGCATCCCGATCCAATGGGACGCGTTAGCAGCGGGTGGCACCGATGCGGGGCGGATGCAGTTCGCCGGTTCGGGGGTGCCCTCTTTGGTGATCGGCTTGCCCTCCCGGTAGTTGAACGGCCCTGCGGGCCTGCCTGTGTAGACGCCGTCGACATTCTCCGCGCGCGATCCAAGGCCGCCATCGAAGGCGAGAACCTCCGCGAGCAGATCAGCCATCTCCTGCGATGCCGCTGTGACGATGTAGACGAGTCGCCCAGCATCCTGATGGGCATAGGCGCGATGATGTGGTTCGCGTGGAATGCGTCACGGCTTCGCGGATAGCTGGTTGTGTATCTCTATCAGTGCGCGGTGCTGCCAATCCAGTTCTTTTTTGATTTCTTCCAGCATTAATGTGTATTTCTGCACCATCGGCATAACCATTGTCATTATTCCCTTGGTATCGACATTCACCGTTTTTTCTTTATCTTCCGTCATTTAGCCCTCTCCATTAAGTGCGGTTCGCCTGCGGGATCAAGGTAGATCGACTGGTATGATCCCCATTCTATTCGCGCAAGCTGATCTGATATTCCGTTATAATATTTGTCCAGGACTTTTCTATCGTACTCGCGGACATAGAAAAGTAATTTGTGCTGTGAGTTGTCCCATGCCCACTTATTCACGCCGGCCGGTCTCTGTGATCCCCAGTATATGCTTATTTTCCTCTTTCTCG
>JAJYVN010000087.1:6226-10463 GCA_021791995.1 Bacillota bacterium | reverse complement strand
GAGGTCAGCGGCATTACGATGCAGATCTGGCCGGACGAGGGGCTGGCGCACTCGGAACTCCGGGGTGGCTGCTGTGGGTTTGGCGCCGTGCGGGATGCGCGTGCGGTGGCGCAGTTACTCGGGATCCCCTATTACGTCTTCCAGATGCGGGACGAGTTCGAACGTCATGTCATTGCACAGTTCGCCTCGGCCTATGCCCACGGCCGCACACCGAATCCATGTGTGTCCTGCAACGAGCATATCAAGTTTGGAGCCTTGTTGGACAAAGCGCGGCGACTCGGAGCTGGCGCTCTGGCCACAGGCCATTATGCCCGTCGCGTCCAGGGCTCCGATGGCGATTGGCGATTGGCGAGGGCGACCGATCCGCGTAAGGATCAGTCCTACGTGCTGCACCCCATTCGTGCGGAGGATCTCGCCTTTGTGCGTTTTCCGGTCGGTAATTGGTCCAAGGAGCGAACCCGCCAGGAGGCGCGGGCGTTAGGGCTTGGGGTTTCGGATAAGCCGGATAGTCAGGAGATCTGTTTTGTGGGAGCAGGCGGCTACGCCGAGATTGTGGGTATGCGTCATCCGAAGGCGCTGGATGCGGGGCCGATTCGGGACGCCAGCGGTCGCGTCATCGGCTATCACCGGGGGCTCGCCCATTACACCGTTGGCCAGAGGAAGGGGCTCGGCCTGGAGAGCTCGGAGCCGCTCTTTGTGCTTGAGATTGATGTGGAAGACAATGCGATTGTGGTGGGGACTGCGGCGGAGGTGCACGCAGCTTCTTGTGATGTGGACCAAATGCACTGGCTGGTCCCCGATCTCCCCGAGGACGGTACGGAGGTGTCGGTCAAGGTGCGCTCCGGTCCGGCCGAGCACCCGGCACGGGTTGTGCACCGTGGACTCGGTGTCCGCCTGGAGTTTTTGTCCGCCGTCCGTGCGGTGACCCCAGGGCAGTCTGCGGTGCTGTATTGTGGCGACATCGTCCTCGGTGGGGGGCCCATTGACCGGGTGCAGCGGAGCAACTGCGCAAGCCTTGTGGGCTGATCAGGGTATGAGTGTGGTCAGGGCCTGTTCCCAAACATCGGCCGTTCGGTTCCAGTTGAAGCCTTGGGCGGCCTGGGCCGCCGTTTTCCCGCGGCGTTCCACGTCCGCCGGATCGAGCAAAAGGCGCTGCACTGCGGCGGCGAGTGCCTCCGGGACCGGGTCGCTCACGACGCCGCCCACCGCAGCAGCCGCCTCGTCGAGCCCTGGTGTTCCATAGACCACGCTTGTTGTTCCGCAGGCCGCCGCCTCTAGAACCATCCGACCCCATCCCTCGCGGATGGACGTGGCAATGAGAACCCAGCTGCGTCCCAAGCGGTCGTCACGTTCGGCGTCGCTAACGTTCACAAAGAAGTGAACCCCCTCGGGTCGCTCGTGCGGTGGCCGGCCCCGACCGATGACCCACAGCTGCAGGGAGGGCAGGTGCTGGCGCAAAAGGGCGTGCGCGCGTAAGGCCTGATCCAGGCGCTTACCGGGTGCCCCAAGTCGGCCAAGGAAGACCATGGTCGGCCGGGTCTCCTTGGTCTTGGGCGGACGGACCTCGACGCCGTTATAGGCGATGAAGGCGGGTCCATCCCACCCTTGTCCACGAAGGTCTTCCAGCGTGGTGCGCGATACGGTGACAAAGGGGTGGTGGTGGTAGGGGGCTAAGGCCAGCCGCTCCCCGAGAGGACCGAGCAGCCGACGCGCGGAGTATGGGTGTTCGGCCCACATCTCCGCAGCGCGTTGGTGGATGAGCACCAGCACAGGGATGGGGCTCAAAAAGGGGGTGAAGAAGCCACAAACGTTGATCTGATCGACGACGACGTCGAACAGGCGTGCGTGGCGCCGCAGGAAGCGGTCGCCGCGGATGTAGAGGGAGGGGGGAGGGCCACCCCCCACGATCGAGATGCCGTCCACCATTGGACGGGTTGCCTGTTCACAAAACCACGTGATGCGGTGGCCGCGCGCGCTGAGCGCGCGCAGAACTTGTAGTGTGTACTGCTCGGCGCCACCAGCCGCCGGGTGGTCCGGCCCACGCCAGGAAAGCATGAGAAGACGCACCGCTTAACTCCGGAGCCCGTGCGCATGGTGCATGGAACTCCCACCCTTGTGGTGGGCGGAATGCGCCGTCGCTAAGGGGCGGTGTGCGACGGAGACCGGTTCCCGAGGCGGCGCCACCATGAGTTCCACCAACTCCAAGGCGCAGAGTGCGACATGCCGGACCCCAATTCGGTTGGCGTCACGCCGCATGGTTACGCGAACCGGAACCTCGATGATACGCATTCCCTGGGCTGCGGCCGCGATCAATAGCTCCAGGTCGAAGAGGAAGCCTGGGACGCGGGCCTGGTCGGCCATTGCACGTAGCCAGGGGCCAGGAAAGAGTTTGATTCCCGTTTGGGTGTCGCGCACCGGCAGGTCGAAAAGGTGGGTGACCACGGCGCTGAAGGTGATGCTCATCGTGCGCCGCAGCGGGGGGCCGGGCAGTTCCCGCCAACTGAGTTGCCGCTTACTCCCGACGACGACCGGCGCTTGGGCTGCGGTGCGCTCGCGCAAGAGGTGCAGGATCTCTTCGGCGGGGATGTCGAGATCGGCATCGATGAACGCGACATCCACCCCCGAACTTCTCCGCACACCCGCATAAACGGCCTGCCCTTTGCCGCGGTGGGGTCGGACCAAGACGTGCGCGTCACACGCGAGGTGGGTGTCAATCCAGTGCTGTGCAACCTCTGCCGTCGCGTCACGGCTACCGTCGTCGACCACGATGATCTCTGGATGGAGGTGCCCAAGGCTCTCTTCCAGTTGTTCCAGGCAATCGGCGATACGATTCGCCTCGTTCCATGCCGGCACGATGACCGTCAACTGCGGCGCAGCGGTGTAACGGTCACTTAGCATTGCCTCCACCTCCCCTCATCCGTTTGCGTCAGTTTGCCACCCAGGAGGAAAAGTCCTTGTTCGGGAACAGTTCCAGGAGGCGTGCCGTGTCCGGCTCAAAGAAGGCACGCAGCTCGGCCGCCAGATCGGCGGGGGCAGGACGTCGATCCAGGTAACGGGCGACCACCCACTGCGCCCAGGATTCGGGTAAAAGGCGCTTGGCGAGATGGGGGACGCGTAGGCGCACGAGGAGTGCATGCAGGTTCGGATGTCGCGGCGCACCCCCCGTGTTATGGTGACTGAAGACGGGGACGAAACGGTCGTCGATGTCCAGAAAGCGACAAACCTCGGCAAACAGGGCCTCCGGGTGGCGCATCTCCTCGTAGAGCCACACCCCCACTTGCTCACGCGGGAAGACGCGGAGAATCTCTGCCAGTTGCTGCCCATAGAGACCCAGCGCCCGGTGTCCCCAGAGCGGTTCCCATCCGCTTTGGAGTCGCTCCTCCTCGTTCGCGAGGGCTTGGGCGAAGGATCCGCGCTCACGCCCGTCGCGGACGAGGTGGAGGTAGCCAGAGTAGGCGCGGGCGACCGGCTCGCGCAAAAGGACGATCAGACGGCAGTTGGGAATGGTCGCCCGGATGTTTTCGGCGACGCGCTGGGCGTAGAAGAGGTAGAACGGCGACGCCTCACCTCGGGCTGACCGATCGGCTCCGGGCGCGAACAGGGCAAGATATGCGTCACGGTCCGTCACGATGTCTCGGTTGAGCGCCTGATCGCCCGGCCCGCGAAAGCTCGGTTGCAAGTGCGCAAAGTAGTGGGGCTGTTTGTTGGTCGGCATATACACCGCGGGATGCTGCTGCAGCCAGCGGTAGAGTGCGGTGGTACCGGACTTGGCGGCACCCAGCACGATGAAGTTAGGGCCAATCGAAGTGGATTGCATGCCGCCACCCCCCTAGGCACGCATCGCGGTTACCATATTCCGCTCACGTCGAAACGCCAAGGCCGCTTGCAGGGACGTAAGTAAAAAGAGGCATGCAAAGAAGACGACCTCGACCGCCGTCAGATCTCCGATTCCATGATGGAAGACCGCCATGGCGGCCACCTCCGCGATCCCTCCCGCGACAGCATAGACCCACACCCACCAACTCTCGAGGGCCAAAAGGTAGTGCAGGATGACATAGGCGAGTGAATACAGAAGGAAGGCCAATCCGTACCACGCCACATAGGGGGAAATGGCACGGAAACTGCTCCCAAAGAGCAATCCCACCACTCCGGCCGGGGCAATCGTCAAAACAGCGATGGCCCCACCCCCAATCAGCAGCGTCGCCAAAAGACAGAAGACCAGGTACCCGGCAGTGCG
>JAJYVN010000087.1:0-6216 GCA_021791995.1 Bacillota bacterium | reverse complement strand
AGTGAGCGCCGGGTCCTTGCGGTAGCGAACCAGATAGGGATAGACCACCTGGGGCAGTGCCCCTGTGCCATAGGCGATGATTCGTCCGGTGACTGCCAAAGCGGCGAACAGTCCAGCCGCCTCGGGACCGAGAAAGTGGCGAGCGACCAGGATGTCGAGGTTAAAGAAGACCAGACGCGCTACGGTCAGAGCGGTTGGGAGTGATGCTAGACGTTGGCGCTCGGCGATCGGATGAGCGGGTTGACGGGCCGGAACCGCGGCGAGAATTCGCCCCAGGACCGCAATCCCCACGATCGAAATGACGGTCACTTCGACCAATGTGGCCACGCTTGCCCCCACGACGCCGAGCCCCGCGTCGAGGAGCAGGATCAGGGTCAAGAGCTTCAGGACCGATGCGGAGAGGTTGACCACCCCGGAGGTTAAAAAGAGGCGCATGCCCTGGAGAATGCCTGTTGTTACGCCTCCGGCAAGGGCGGGGATTAACGATGCACCCGCAAGCCAGATCCATGCTGGACTAATGCGCAAAAGGTTGGCCACCGGCGTTGCGGCAAGGCCGAACGCGGCCATGGCCACCGCACCGGCGAAGGCCGCCCGAGCGGTGCTTCGCCGCAAAAACCACGCGGCGGCGGGACGATCATCACTTGTCGCAACATGTGCCGTGACGGTGCGAGTGAGCGCGGTGGCGGCGATGAGAAAGACGTTGATCATGGTCACAACGGCAGCGAGAACACCGTAGCGGGTGGGGCCCAGATGCCGCGCCGCGATCACGCTAAAGGACAAGTTCAAGATGCCGACAATGAGCATGGCTCCCCAATAGTTCGCGGCGTTCTCCAGAAAGTGGCCCATTGGGGTTGTGTTCAGCCTGGACCAGGTGGTCCCCTGTGCCGAGTTCACGTCACATCCGCTCCTTGTCCGGAGCGTACGCCGTACGTGGCGTTGCACGGAACAACGGAGGTGGTGCTCACCCGCGCGTCCGCGCCCCACTTTGCGCAGTAAGCACTGTCCCCTCGTGCCCCCAACGTGATGCCCCAGATGTAGGGAGGGTAGCTATGCACCAACCATTCTGTCCCCTTCGCCCTAAGCTCATTCCACACTGTCAAGGTACCAGATCTGCCTCGGGGAGTCTTCGCTCAGCCATAAAGAAGAGTTGAATAAAGTATGACAGCCATTCGGTCCAATGGAAACCAAATGGGCGCGTCGGCCGAACCGTAGCCGCAGCGTGCGTCACCCAAGGGGCGTGAAGCCGCGGGATGGATGGCGACGTTCAAGCTTGGCGCGCGGCGTGGCGCAGAGCACCAAAAGCGCCATCAGCGGCGCGGTGTTGGGATCGGTGCCGAGGGCCGTCCACATGCCACCAAACGACTGGCCGAGCCACCAGAACAGCGCTAGGAGCATGAGCGAAAACCAGGCGATGGGCCCTAGGCTCTGGCCGTTGATCCAGAGGACGCCGAGGAGAAGCACTGCCATGGCCAGGCCGATGGCCACCGGCTCCCCGATCGGAGCCAGGAGTCGCGACAGCTGGGGCACGGAGAGCGGCAGGGAAAGATACGTGGATTGCCCCGTTGTGCCCGGCATCTGCATGCCAGAGAGATGTGGCACAGATGCCTGCGCGGGCACGGCGCTCGGCGACGCCGCAATCAACTCCAATTGCAGAACAAACCCCCAAAGCCAGATGGCGCCCAGAGCAAACTGCGCAAAACGTTGCCTCCAGGGGAGCCAGGCGCTCGGATCAGTCGAAGCGGGCCAGACGGCAAGGCTCACCATGGCATAGACAACTCCCGCGCCGGGAGCCCCGTTCAAGAGCGTCATTTGGGCACCGAACGGCATTCCGATGCCCTCGGCGATCCACACGATGAGCGCCCATGTGATCGAGGCGACGAGCGTAGGGCGAACCCAGCGATCGCTGAGAAGGAGGATGCCGAGCGCCAGTTGGACCAGGGCGAAGAGGATGTCCCACTCGGCCATGTGCCCAGAAACCAGGCGTGCCGCGAAGTCAACGAGCCCTGCGATCCATCTCGGTTGGCCCTGGGCGGACGGAAGGATCACTCCGGTAACAAAGGCCTGCGTGAACATCGCCGGTTTTAACTGCAGAAAGCCATCGAGAAGCCAAATGGCGCCCAGGATGCGCTGTGCCAGGCGGCGCGAAACCAAAATAAAATAACCTCCCTGCTTGCGAAACAACATCATTCGCCCCGCGGAGGTACGACCGCGATTCTAGAGAGCGGTCGGCAGGCTTGTCTAGGTCCAAATGGTAGCAGAGTCATAGCCCGTTTCAAGGTCCTGCGATGCCGCTCGAACATCAGTCCGATGCGTCAAGCGGTGTAGCAATGATGCTGTATCCGTTGTATCCGCCCTCAAGGAACAGAGTCTTACCGATGATTTCGGGGGAGGCAGTGGTGCATTCGATCATGGCACCGCTTCCCTCGACGAAGTCGTTGTAGTGGCTACTCTTCAGCAATTGGCCGGTGGTTGCGTTGAGGACCAACAGTCGGTTGCGACCAACCGCATAGAGGGTGGTCCCGACGATGGTGGGGGAGCTGCGCACCGCTTCGGGCAAGGCCCTGCGCCAGATCACCGCGCCCGTTTGGGCATTCAAGTCCCACAAATCGGGAAGTCCGGGCGTTCCGACATAGAGGTTGTTACCGACGACGGTGGCGATTCCCACCTCCTCGCCGCCATAGGACGCCACGTAGCCTTGGCGGAGGGCTCGTTGCCACAGATTACGGTAATCCACCCCAAGGGTCGTTTGCCAGACGAGCTGACCCGTCGTGGCGTTGACCGCCAGTTCCACGATGTGCGGAAGAACGGTACCCTCCGGTACCTGGGCATACACCACGTTGCCGGATACGGTCGGGCTCAGGTCATCCACTCCACCGCTGGCGTCGGGCAGAGGCAGGGTCCAAGCAATGGTGTGCGTCTGGTCGTTGATCCCGAGCAACTCGTAGGGAGCCGCTCCCCCAAAGATCACCGTGTTGCCTACGACGACCGGGGACGACATGCTGGCATACACGCCATCGGGCAGTTGCCACAGCAGTTGACCGGTGGTCGCCGAGACCGCGTAAAACTCCTGTCCGCCGGTGGCCGCATACACGACTCCGTTACTGTAGACCGGAGTTGGCATCCCCGTGCCCACCATGGGCACCGACCCGATCTCAGTGCCGGTTTGGGCGCTCAGCACATACAGTGTGTTTGCCCCGGAGCCCCGGATCAGACCCGTCGAGGTTACGACAAAGACCTTATTCCCGGAGGTGACAAAGACGTTGCCGTTCGCGACGAGCGGCTCGCTCATCAGTTGATTGTCCGCCGCAAACGACCAGATCAGCTGCCCCGTCGCGGCGTTCAGCGCATAGACACATCCGTCCATCGACCCCGCGTAGACCACGCCATGCACCACAGCGGGGGCGCCCACGACGCTCCCACCGGTCTCGAACTGCCAAGATGCGTGGAAGCCGTGGGCGACGATCGCCATATTGTGGCTCGTGCTTCCTTCAAAGGTGGTCCATGCGCTGAGTCCAACGCTGGTGGGGCTTGTGGCAAGGGCGGCATTCCCGAGCGGTGTCCCCGCACAGGCCTGTGGCTGGAACTCAAACGGTCCTTCGGTCGCGTGATGCTCGATGGCTCGGAAATCCCACACGGCGACCAGAAGGAGTCCCGCCAGCACAACGGCTGGAATGCCAATGACCCACGGGAGTCGCCGCTTCCACCGACCCAAGGCTTTTGTCCCCTTTGCCACCGATGCCTCATGGACTAATGGTAAAGTAACAGACACCCGATGGCCAGTCTTGGTCGGACTGTAAAGAAGGTTTGAACAAAGCGTGACGCGTTGTGGTCGGCAGAGAAATGGGCATCTGGCGTAGCTCATGGGAAACCTCTTGATCTTTGCCCTTGCGGGGCCTAGATTTACGCATAGGAAGCGGGAAGGATTTACTTTCCGACGCCTCGGGGGGGCCTTCCCTACGCGATCCGAATGTCCACGGCGGGTGCCTTGGAACATGTGCCCTGCGCCGTGGCGAGGCCTGGACCGGCGACCCGCTTGGCTGCGTATGCAAAGCGTTCCACGAGGATCCGGTTGGGGAGGCGCGCATGGGTGGTCCTGGTAGACGTGGAGTCTTCGGCAGGGTACCCGCTAGCCAAGGAGATCGCGGACGATGAGGGGCGCTTGCTACTGGCGGCGGGTACCGAGTTGACGCCCGGCATGGCAGCCGTGCTGGCGCGGCGGGGATACCGTGGAGTGTATGTGGAAGTGCCCGATGCCGAGGATGTGCAGGCGCATCAAGCGATTGAGCAGGATAAAATGGACCAGGCGGCAATGACCGTGCGGCAGGTCTTCACGCAGATCACAGCGGAGGAACACCCCGCAATCGACGCGGTGCGCGAGCGCGTGGGTGGGATGTTGGGGGACCTGGGGCAGAACACTTCCCCCCTGTTCGAACTCACCAGCCTGCGGAGTAGCGACGAATACACCTATACGCATTCCGCGAACACCTGCGCCTATGCACTGCTGTTGGGGCGGCGGCTCGGCCTCGATGTGGAAAGCGAACAGCAGCTGGGGATGGGCGCCCTCCTGCTCGATGTGGGAAAGGCATTCTGCCACGACCTCTGCGCGAAGGAGGGGCCACTGACCGAGGACGAACTGCGGCGCGTGCAGCGGCACGCGGAGGACGGGTACACGATGTTGCGCCGCTACCCTGAGGTTCCACTCTATGCGGCACATGTGGCGTTCCAGCACCATGAGCGACTAGACGGGCGAGGCTACCCGCGCGGCCTGCGCGGGGACCGAATCATGCCGCTCGCACGCATTACCGCAATTGCGGACGCGTTCGCCGCGATGACCTGCGATCGTCCATACGCCAAGGCGATGCCGGTGGAGGATGCGATGCGCACGCTGTTGGCGGGGGCAGGGACCAAGTATGACGCGGAGATGCTGCAGGAGTTTGTTAGCGGGCTGGCCGTGTTTCCCGCCGGTTCATTGGTACTCTTGGAGAATGGCTCCGTGGCGGTGGTGGTACGGCAAGGAACCGTTCCACGCTTTCCTGTGGTGCGGGTGCTCGGCCAGCGTCGCGAGCGGGTGGCACCCTATGAGATGGCACTCGATGAATCGTGCCAGGTGCGCCACCTTTTGTATCAGCCACCCACCTGGTTACGTTGAAGGGGCTTGTATCTTCCGCACCGCTTCAACGGTTGCCAGGACCTTTGCGGCTTCCGCGCGCGTTGTATTACCGAGCGGGTCGAAGGCAACCCGTCCAGATAGCCTGCGGCAACGACTGCCTCCACCGCCGAGCGTGCCCAGGACGCGATGTTCGGGAGTCGGGTGTTACCCGTAAGATCCAGTGCACGCGCCAGGATCACGGCCAATTCCTGATGGGAAAGTGGACCATTCGGTGCGAATTCGGTCGGCGAGGTTCCCTCGATGATCTGCGCACGCACCGCCGCTGCAACGTACGGGAAGAACCACGCGGAGCTGGGGACATCGCGGAAGGTAACTCCCCCCGCGTCGGGTGCAAGACCCAGTGTGAGATCCAACGTCTTGACGAATTCAGCGCGCGTGATCGGCGCGTCCGGCTGGAAGGTCCCATCTCCCAAACCCGCGACGATGCCGCGTGAAGAGAGGCTTGCGATCGCGGCAGCGGCCCAGTACGTGGGAGGTACATCGAAAACGACCTGCGGCGTGAGCGGCGCAAAGGCGGTTGTCAGGACGGTTGCCGATCCTGATCCGAGCGTGGGATGCGTCGCTGTGATCATGACAAGGCCCTGGGATCCGGCGATGGACCGGATCCACATCGCACCTGCGCCGCCCAGGACGCTGAAATCGAGGGACGCAGGGCCGATCTGGGTGGCCGGGCCGTGCATGGAAAGATGGACCTTCCCCGCCGGGTAACGACGGGCATTTCCGCAACGGTCGACGGCTTGGACGACGATCCGCGTCATGTCCGATCCGTCCGCGGTAATTTGGGTGTCGTCTGCGGCGGACCAGGAGGTGCGGGATCTGCGACCCACCCCAGGACGCTGGGTGGCCCAGTCTCCGACCGTGATCCAGAAGCGTGATGGTTGGTGGCTGCACGTGCCGTTTGAAAAGCGAGTTGAGATCCAAGGGAAGGCGGAAGAGCGTCGGCAGGCCGAGGCTGACCTTAAGGTCGGCACCATCGACCTCCATGCGGACTCGGCGGTGGCGGCCGCATGGGAAGGGGTGCGCTGCCGAGGCGTCCGAACGATTTG
>JAJYVN010000086.1:8364-10715 GCA_021791995.1 Bacillota bacterium | reverse complement strand
AGTGAACTCTGTGGCTGCGAATTTACAGGACGTGCGGCGGACCGTCCAGTGAACGGAATATGAACGGAACGTTGGATTCTTGCCTCTGCTGAATGGCTCTCGTTGGCAGTCCACCCATGCCGCCGATGGAACGCGCGCATCAAGCGACCTATTCCGCAGCCGATGCGCCGCGTCTACTTTCCGTTCCATAGGGAGGGCATGCCCTCGGGCAGATCGTCCAGCTCTCCCGGCAAGGGCGCGACGTTATCGACACCCTGGCACCAGGACTGCACCGGACAGTTCAGGGCTGGGGAGAAGAGCAGGTCAGTGCTCCCGCCCTTTGCCATCTCCGCGCTCACCAGGGAGAGTTGTCCGTGCCAGAAGAGGTTGATCAGCCGGTCGGCATAGACCCATCCGCGTTGGCTCAGGTGACCGAAGGAATCGGTGAAGTATGGGTCGTCATCGTGTGTCTCAAAGTCGGTGGCGGTGATCCCATCGGCCTTGGCCAGCGCCATGTAGCGATCATAGATCGCACGCCGGGTGGCTGCGGAGTATTCGGTGTAGTCTTCCATGTAGCCCTCGAGCGGCTGGAGCCAAGCCAACGGTTTTGCCCCGATCGCGTCCAGCGTTTCGAATTCCAGGTTGAGATCGGTCCAACACGGGCATTGCTCCACCCCTTGGAGGTAGTTCTTCGGGATGGGTATGTACGTCGCGCTGTGATTGTTATGGCCTTCCGCCAACAGTTGCAGCGCTTGCGCGCATTCCGACCCGGATACGGGGAGGATGTCGCTGCATCTCTGGAACGAGCCGGTACCTGCGACCCCGAAGGGATTGTTTTTGGACTGGGCTTCAGCCTGTTGGGTCGCCTCCGCCAGATCCAGGTTCCAGTTGATTTGTTGCGGTTTCACGGGATAGTGGCTCGTAAGACCACTCGGCTGTTGTGCCGTGGGCAGAGAGAGTAGCGTGGGGGTTCGAATGAGGTCGAGGGCGCTGAGGATCCGTGCCAGACGTGGGTGGTTGGTGAGGGGGAAGGTCGTTCCGCGCAAAAGCGTGATGGTGGTCTTCGCGTCGTTTAGCTTATCTTGCCAGGCGACCAGGCGTCCGAGCGGCTGCAGTAGGAGATAGGCACCATAGCCGCGGATGCCGCCGCGACTCAGGTCCAAGAGGCCCGCCTGCTCCACCTGCTGACTCTGTGTCTCGAACGTGCTTGGAAAATCAACCATTCGTCGGGCTACGGCGGCACGCAAGGCCAGTGGGATGGGGGCATCGAAGGTGAAGATGGCGGCAATGTCGGGCTGGTAGCTATTACCATACTCCGACGTCGTCACACCCCCATCGAGACCGCTTGGCACGATGAACCACGCCGAGTCGGAGACCACGAGCTTATGCCCGCGGAGGGCGTTGCCCAGCGCACCGAAGGTTTCGGCCCAGAAGAGATCTGCGGTGAGGGGGTAACCGACGCTCAGGACGGAAAACCCGGTCGGATCGTCCTCGAAGAAATAGCCAGCGTTGAAGCTGCCGGCGCAGCAGTAAAGTTCGGAGGTGCCATAGATCGGCAACACATCGCCGAGTTGGAGGGCGGCGCGTTGGATGGTCAGCGTTTGGGCCTTGAACTTGTCGTTGGCCGGTCCGACCGCACGCACATACTTCTCGGCCAATTGAAGGGCCGAGTGGGAGTAGTGGAAGAGCCACCCCACCGCGATGGCTGCCGCGAGCAGGGCCGCGACCAAGCCGACGGGACGCGGTGCCGCCGGTGCGTCCATTCCAGTCACGCTCCTCACGGGAGCAACAGTAGGGGTGTGATGTTGTTTCTGTCAATCTGGAACTGCAGGGAAGCGGCTGTCCCAGCGGAAGGCCCCAGGCAAGCAGGGCCGAAGATCCTAAGGGAGTACCCGTGATGGGGATCGTATGGGGGGTGGGGCCTGTGATTACCGGAATTGCCCATGTGGCGTATGCCGTGGATGACCTGGACCGCACGATCGACTTTTACTGCCGTGGGCTCGGGTTCCGTGAGGCCTTTCGGCTCTATGACGACAACGGCGCAACGCGCATCCTGTACATCCAAATTCGCGACCTGAACTTTATTGAGTTCTTCCCGCGCCGTCCGGCACCCGCTGCCTCGACCGCAGGATCGGGCCGGCAGCCCTCCTTCCGCCACGTGGCCTTGGAGGTGGACGATCTGCTGGCGACCCTCGCGGATCTGGCGGACCGGGGCATTCATCCCGAGAAGGAACCGATTCGAGGGAAGGACCGGAACTGGCAGGCCTGGATCGTGGACCCTGATGGGAACCGGATTGAATTGATGCAGATTGATCCAGAGTCCCCGCAACAGCGCTCCGTCGGTGAGCCCGAGCGGCGGTGAACGACCGAAG
>JAJYVN010000086.1:0-8354 GCA_021791995.1 Bacillota bacterium | reverse complement strand
GAGCTCTCTGCCTTTTCCGTTCGCTACCCCAATGGGAATGGCGTTGGACCGGTGGATGTCTCCGTGGATCAGGGTGGTGTGCTCTGTGTCCTTGGACCGTCTGGGGGCGGCAAAAGCACACTGATCACAGGTATCCTCGGGTTGGCTCCGGCAGAACGTTGCGGACGGTGCCTTTTGGATGGTGCTCTGCTCGATGGCCCGATGCTCGCGCGGACGCGGGGACGGCGCATCGGCTACCTGCCCCAGGGGCCATGGAGCGGATGGCACCCCGCGCTGAGCGTTGGGCGACAGATCACCGATGCGGCTTCCGTGTATGCCTCCGGGCGCGCAGCGCGGCTCCGCGCTACGGCCCTGCTGCGCCTTGCCGGTTGTCCGGACCCAGACCCGATCCTGAGGGCCCTGCCGGAGGAGCTGTCGGGGGGGCTTGCGCAGCGTGCAGCCCTCGCGGTAGCGCTGGCGGGCGATCCAATGGTGTTATTGGCGGATGAACCCACCAGTGCGCTGGATACGATCACGGCTCGGGGGCTGGCCGACACATTGGTCCAGCTAGTCTCCCGTGGGCTTTCTCTGGTCGTGGCCACCCACGACGTGGGGTTGAGTCTTCATCTGGGTGGGCAGGCATTGGTGCTGGCCGGGGGTAGCGTGGTGGAGACGGGACCGGTCTCCTCCGTGCTCCATACACCCTGCGCGAAGCCTACGCAGGAACTGGTGGAGGCGTGGCGGAAGGTCCACGGGGTGATGGCTCCGAACGTGGGGGAGTGGACGGTGCGTCCGTAGGGGGACGCCTTGGCGGGCGAGCGAAGGGGGGAGCCTCGTGGCCGAGCGTACAGAGGCACGGCACGGAAGGGCGACGGTGCCGACGGTGTTGCGGCGACTGGCAGAGGGTGCACCACTGGTGGTGGTAACCGCTTATGACTTCCCGACGGGGAGGATCTGCGATCAAGCTGGCGTGGATGTGGTCCTGGTGGGGGACTCCCTCGGAAACGTCGTTTTAGGCCAGGCAGGGACGCTTACCGTATCCCTGGCCGATATGGTTCGCCACACCGAGGCGGTGGCCCGCGGGGTGTCGCGCGCACTTCTGGTGGCCGACATGCCCTTTCTCTCCTACCAACCGTCGATCGCGGAGGCGGTGCAGAGTGCTGGCCGACTCCTGCAGGCCGGCGCGCAGTCGGTCAAGCTGGAGGGAGGCTCCTTCTGGGCTCCTACGATCCGCCACTTGGTCGCCTCGGGTATCCCTATCATGGCACACCTCGGATATACCCCGCAGTCCATTCACCGGATGGGTGGTCCGCACGTGCAGGGGATTGGGGCCGATGGACGGGCACGCCTCCTCGAGGATGCGCAGGCTGTGGCGGAAGCGGGGGCGTGGTCGGTGGTGTTGGAGATGGTCCCTGGTCCCCTGGCCGAAGAGGTCACGCAGGTTGTGGGAATTCCTACGATCGGCATCGGGGCAGGGCCCGGGTGCAGTGGACAGGTGCTCGTGCTCCATGACATCCTGGGCCTCTCGGGCCGGGCACCGCGCTTTGCCAAGCAATACATCGACGGCGAACGGCTTTTGACCGACGCAGTGGCCTCCTATGCCGATGATGTGCGCAATGGGCGTTTTCCGGGTCCCGAGCACACCCATGATGGCCAGAGCTGGGGCCGTGGGGGGGCTCCGGTCTGATGCAGCTCGTGCAAACGTGCGCCGAGGTTCGTGCATGGCTTGCGACCGAACGAAGAGCGGAACGCCGCGTCGGGTTTGTGCCGACACTCGGAGCCCTGCACGCGGGGCATCTGTCCTTGGTGGGCGTTTGCCGCCAGGCTGCGGACCGCGTGGTGCTGAGTGTGTTCGTTAATCCGACGCAGTTTGGCCCAGGGGAGGACTTCTCCCGGTATCCCCGCGATCTGGAACGGGACCTGCGCTTGGCGGAAGATGCCGGGGTGGACGTGGTCTTTGCTCCGACGGTGGAGGAGATGTATCCATTCGGCAGAGCGGAGGTGACCGTTGATCCGGGTCCTTTGGCAACGGTGTTTGAGGGACGCCTGCGACCGACGCACTTCCGGGGTGTCGCCACGGTGGTCACAAAGCTCCTGGCCTTGGTCGCACCGGATGTGGCGGTCTTTGGTAGTAAGGATGCGCAACAGGTGGTGGTGGTGCGGCAAGTGGTGCGGGATCTGCTCTTGCCGGTGCAACTCCTGGTTGGACCGACGGTGCGAGAGTCGGACGGACTGGCGTTCAGCTCGCGCAATGTCTATCTGTCCATCCAGGAGCGGGTGGCGGCGACGGTGTTGCACCGGGCGTTGGTGCAAGCGGGCGACGGGATCCGCTTTGGGGTGCGGGACCCCCAGGTGGTGGAGAGTCGGCTACGCGCGGAACTTGCCACCGAACCGCTTGGAACGGTGGACTATGCCGCGATGGTGGACGCTGAGCGGCTCGAGCCACTGCTGACCATCGAGGGGCGGGTGCTTCTGTTAGTAGCGGTGCGGTTTGGAGCAACGCGGCTCCTTGACAATCTCTGCCTACGCGTCCATGGAAGTGACGTGCAGGAGGAGTTGCCCTGACTGGTCCGCAGATCGGGGATGGAGGGACCTCCGAGCATAATGGCCCGATCGCACCACCGGCCTCAACTGGGCTCTGGCACATCGGTCAGAAACTCGATATTGGCCTGGGCGGTGTGGGGGTTGGCGGCCAATGCCTGGTATAGTGCCAACCATCCCTGCTCCGGCGTGAGGGTGGAGGGATTGGCGCCGTGTTCGGTAATGACCCCCTTGAAAACGATGGCCCTTCCCTCGTTCTCATAGGCCCAGAGACTGAGCGGAGCCCAGTCCTGTGTTGCGTCCGCGGTGTAGTAGATCTCGGGAATGGGGTAGTCGAGCGGTGCTCCGTTAGCCACATACCAGACGTCCTCTGCCGTCCAGCCGTTGCCTGGGGAGAGGCCGTTGGCATCGTCGCCATAGTCATAGAGGTAGCTGCCCAGGGAAGCCTTGCCAATGCTGTTGTACCCCTTCACCCAGGCGATCGTGTTGGCCGGTGAATTCCATCCCTCCTCCATGTCGGAGGCGCCCACGGCCGTGAACTTCGAGGAGATCCCATGGCGTCGTGACCACAGG
Source organism: Bacillota bacterium (assembly GCA_021791995.1). Taxonomy (GTDB): domain Bacteria; phylum Bacillota; class Sulfobacillia; order RBS10-35; family JAJYVN01; genus JAJYVN01. The sequence continues at coordinate 5,261 of JAJYVN010000086.1, read as the reverse complement.
TTCAGGCCATTGACCATGGCAGCCCACGCCGCTCCATCGGCGTAGTTGGTCTGTCCTTCGTAGTTACTGGTACCCACGCCCACGTAGACGTGGGGGTGCACCCATATCTTCCAATAAGAGGCAGAGCAGTGCTTGAATCCGTTGATCCAGGCTTCGACAGCGGTTTCTACGGCGGGAAGTGCGTCGAAGTTGAGGTCAAAGTTCAGTGTCCCATACTGGAATCCACCCAGGATGGTGTCGTCCGGGGCGCCGAAGTCCAGGATATAGAGCCCGGACGAAAGGTGGGTGGAAACCGCCTGCTTGCCTGCGGTGCATCCCTGGCTCTGCAGTGCCGTGGGACGGGCAGAGAGGACGTACCGGCTGGACGACGGAACGGGTGGCTCAGGCGCTTGCAGCCCAACCGCGGCTTGGGCGAAGCCGCAACCAGCGGTGAGCAAAAGGGCTGCGGCGGCGGCGACCAAAGACGCTGGTCGGATGGGCATGTGTACCCTCCCATGTTTCGACAACAAGTTCGCCCCCTGCTGGTCCGCCCCTTCCGCAAAGTGGGGGGCCGGCACCATTTTGGGTGTCGGTCCATTGGGATGGTGCTGGTACCGGGGCAGTGTACGCCGGTATAATGGTTTCGGTGGTCTTGTGGTGCAGAGTGCAGCGGCCCGCCGACCGGTGTTGAACGATGTGCTGCGGAAGCTTCTTCGTGTACCATTCGGTGAACCGGCGCGCTTAGTCGGTCTAGCGATCCTGGTCGGCATTGTGGGCGGGTTTGGCGCGATTATCTTTCGCAAAATGATCGGCCTTGTGTATTCGTTTTTTCACGGTTTTCTCTTGGGACCCGGACTGCATTGGCCCCATGGCTGGCATGGGGATCTTCTGATCGCCTCTCCGGCCCTCGGTCTTTTGGCGGTAGGTGTGATCACAACTCGCTTTGCCCGTGAGGTTAAGGGACACGGAGTACCTCAGATTTTGGAGGCTCTGGCTCTTCGTGGAGGGCGCATTCGCCCACGCGTCGGCTTCTTTGGTATCCTCGCCCCGGCCATCACCATTGGAGCCGGGGGATCGGTTGGGCGCGAAGGGCCGATTGCGCTGATTGGCGCAGCATTTGGCTCGACGCTGGGACAGCTGCTCCGCCTTTCCGATCAGCAGATGTCCCTGCTCGTAGCCTGCGGGGCGGCTGCGGGCATCGGGGCGACATTCAATGCACCGATCGCGGGAGCCCTCTTTGGCCTGGAGGTTGTGCTCGGTAGCTACGCGATGGGGGCCCTGGTGCCCTGTTTTGTGGCCTCGGTGACAGCCGTGACGATCTTCGACTGGATTGAGGGTTCCGCGGCGCTTCTCCCCACTCCCTCCTATGCATTCGTGCATCCGTTTGGTGTGATTTTCGGGCTTGTGCTCGGGCTCTTCGCGGGAGGGGTCGCCCTCGCCTATACCCGTGGGCTGAACTTCGTTGAGGGTCTCACGGAGAAGGTGAAGGTCGGCTTTGTTGGAAAGGCCATCGTCGGTGGTCTCACCATCGGGCTCATCGGTCGCTTTCTGCCGGACATTTTGGGTGTTGGCTATCAGACGATGCAGAATGCCACACTCGGGAAATTCGCACTGCTCACCCTCCTTCTCTTGCTCGTCGGTAAGTATGTGGCGACGCTCTTGACGATCGGTTCCGGTGGCTCCGGTGGTGTCTTTGCACCCAGCCTCTTTCTGGGCGTCATGTTCGGTGCGGTGTTTGGAGTCGTGGTGCACCACCTGTTCCCGGGCTTTACCTCCCCACCGGTGGTGTATGCGGTGGCGGGAATGGGCGCTGTCTTCGCTGGTTCGGCCCAGGCTCCCCTCACGGCAGCGACGATTATCCTGGAGATGACGGGAGACTACCGGCTGGTGACCGGTGTGATGGCCGCCTGTGCCATCAGCTATTTGGTGCACGGTGTCCTGGCGCGGGATTCCATGTATACGGTGCGGCTCAGCCACCGTGGAATCCAAATCTTGCGCGGCACAGAGGTACGCCCGTTGGGGCAGGTGGCCGTCGGTGCCGCCATGGAACGGCGACCGCTTTCGCTTTCGGCCGGTGAGGATGTGCAGCATGCCTATCATGAGTTGACCGTCTCGGGCCAGGAGGGTGCCCTGGTGGTAGATGATCAGGGGCAACTGCTCGGGGTACTGGAAAGTAAGCAGGTATACAACGCGGTCAATAGCGGCGAAGAGGTCAACGTGGGAGACCTGGCACGGAAGGACGTGCCCGTGCTCACGCCCGATGCATCCCTGGATGATGCCATGCGGCGGTTTGGCATCTTTTCCACGAGCATCATTCCGGTGGTGTCGGAGCGAGGGTCACGCAGCGTCTTAGGCGCGGTCACGCAGCAGGCCACCCTTCAGGCCTATTACCGGCACACGGTCTTGACGATGGAAATGGAACGCAGGATGGATCTGATTGCAAAGCGCCAGCCGGCGCGGAACGAGGGTACGTTTCGCGAGGTTATGCTGCCCGCGAATTGGAACAACGCGGCGCACGTGGCGGACGTTGGCCGAACCCTGCCGCGCGGGACGGTGCTCGTGTCGGTGACGCGAGGCGATGATGAGCTTGTGGCTCGCGGTGAGACGGAGTTGCATGGGGGAGACCGGGTTCTGCTCTACGCCACGCGGGAGGGGGACCTCGATCGTGCGGCGGATCTCCTTGTGTCGGGCGAGATTGTGATTGAGAGCGGCGGTATGTTTCATGAGGTGCAGATTCCGGCGGCTTCCGCCCAGACGCCGCGTCGGGTGAGTGACCTCCACCTTCCCAAAGGGGTTGTGTTGGTCTCGGTGCGACGGGGAAACCAGACGCTTGTGCCGTCGGGCGGGACCGAATTGCAACCGGGTGACGTGGTGACGCTCTATGCCACCGACGGCAAGAGCATTTCCGATGCCGAGGGGAGGCTGCGGACCGAGGGGGCGATTGCGCACCCCTGATGTTCTTCTGATCCGCTGCGGTTTGGGTGAGGTCTTCGTATCAGGCGCCTTCCGCCCAGCGCCGGGCGTGTCTCCGCCCGGTCAGGAGTGCCCGGGCGGCGCAGGATCCATGCCCTCGATCCGCGTTGGTCCATCGATTCGGTGCGGCCAACGCTTCCCTGGGGCGGCCTGAGGCAGTCAGCTTCGATTGACATGGCCTGTCCGGTGGAGCCATGCTTATCGATATGTCCATTCGGGGGGTGGTATGGTGCTTTCGGCGTTTGATTGGGAAGCGATCATGAAGGATGCGCTACCGTATGACGAATTCTTGCAGCGACACGCGACCGAGGCGCAGCGGCAGCGCTGGGAAGCGGCGGATGCTCGCGTGAACCTCACAGTGGCACAGCGGGATCTCTTGGGAGGCTTTGTCCGTCGAATGCCTGTCCTGTGTTTGGTAGGCGCCTGGTGTGGCGACTGTGCACACGAGATTCCGATCCTTCATCAGATCGCCCTCGCCGCGCCACAGGCCATCGAGTTGCGTCTTTTGGACCGCGATGCACGCGCTGACCTTCTCGAGGCACTAGCACGCAATGGTGGTCAGCGGGTGCCCGAGGTGGTCTTTCTCAGCGAAGACTGGCAGGTCTGCTCGATCGCGGGGGACCGTGCCCTGGCCTTCTACCGGCAGATGGCAAAAGACCAGTTGGGCCCATCCTGCCCGACAGGCATCGTTCCGCCCGGGGAGGCGCTTTTGCGTGAAGCAACGGCGCAGTGGCTCGACGAGTTCGAGCGGATTCAGCTGATGCTCCGGTTGACCCGTCGCCTTCGTGAAGTGCATGGCGATTGATGGGTCACACGGTCAGAAGGGGCGCAAGCCGCCGCTCCCACTGCGTGGAGGTGAGGGACGTCTGCGCGGTATACACGATGACCCCCTGACCGTTGATCAAGTAGCTCGTGTCCAGGGCCGTGACGTGGTAGAGTTCCGTAAGCCGCTCGCCCTCGTCCAGCACCTCCGGCCACGGGCCACCGTAATCCTTGGCAAAGGCCTGGACCATGGCGAGGGTGTCCTCTTGCGGATCCACATCGACGGTGATGAGCTGCACCGAGGATCCGTAGCGCTGGTAAACCGGTCGCAGTTGGGTGTCTCCATACGCGCATGTGCTGCAGTATGCAGCGGCGAAATACAGGAGGGTCGGTTTCCCGGAGGCAAGCGTAACCGTCTGGCCGGCAATGTCCTTCACGGAGAACGCAGGTGCCGTATCGCCCACTGCGGTGCCCACAATGCCGGTGGGCGATACGGTGCCGTGACCGCGCAGACCCACCCAGCCAACCAAGGCGAGTGTTACAACGGCTGCACCCGCGATCCACCACCCAGCGCTCGATCTACGGGTTGGCCTCCGATACCGCGGGGTCTGTGCTCGCGTGTTCCGCCGTGCCGATGCACCCACCGTGTTCCCTCCCGATGTGCCACCGGCTCGAGGAGTCAACCTACCGGTGGTACATGTTTGCTTTACCGCAGCACTATGGTGCATAGTGCATGTGGATCGAGTATAGTCGAGGTGCGGGAGCATCCGCAAGGGGTGGGGCGTGAGAAGTGGCGAAGCGACTGTCGGTACACGCCTTCCGTCTCAAAGAGCGTGGTCTGGAACGTTTGCTGGGCGGTATTGAAGCTGCGGTCATGGAGGTCTTCTGGAGTCAGCAGGGTGCCCTCAGCATCGCGGAGGTGCGTGCAGCCTTGGCCCCCGCGCGACCGTTGTCCTTCAATGCGGTCATGACGGTGATGAATAACCTTGTTGGTAAGGGATGCCTGGATCGCCGGCGGTCGGAAAACGCCCGATCGTATCGCTATCAAGCCTGCGTCAGCCGCGAGGACTTTGTCGGCCAGGTGACACGGGAGGTGGCCCAGGGGTTGGTACGCGATTTTGGCGAACTGGCGGTGACTCAATTTCTCGATGTGTTACGGGAGGAGGACCCTACGAGTGTGGAGCGGTTGAGGAAGTTCTTGGAGCAAGAGGGGGGTGGTGCACGTGATGGGCAGTGAAGCCTACCGCGTGATGCGTCGTCGTGCCGATGCCTCCTGGCGCTGGCTGGCGATGGGGACTACGGTCTCCCTGGCGGGGGGTATCGCTGTCGCACTGGGTAGTCGTCATTTCCCCTTCTGTTTTTGGCTTCTGGGCATTCTTGCGACGGCACAGCAGACGGCGGTTGCCTGTTGGGGTCTCCGACTGACGACGATCATTTGTGTGGGGGGCGCTGCGACGGTCGGACTGGTGTTTGGCCGCCAATGGTGGCGGACGGTATCCAGTGTCCGACCATTGCGGACCGAGCGTGTTCCATCGGAAATGGCCAGC
>JAJYVN010000085.1 GCA_021791995.1 Bacillota bacterium | reverse complement strand
TGGTGAAACCGGCTGCTGCGAAGCAGGAACGTTCCAATAGGAAACCGGCAGTAGCCGGAAATAAAAGACTATAAGAACAGGAACGGTTGCGAAAGGTTGGAACGCTGGGGTGGGATGTTTGGGAGAAGGAACGGAAGTGTTGGGGTCCGAGGCTCCGGCGCACGTGGTTGCCGCAGAACCACGGTTCACAGGGCTGAGCCGAGCGAGGCAGTCCCCGTGGCGCGTTGGCGCAGCATGCAGTACGGTAGACGGGGGGAAGGGTGCTCGACGAGAAGCATCCGTTCATTGCGTCCCCTGCGAGGGGATAGGAGAGACGACAAACAACGTCCTTGCAGGGCAGCGTGGGATGTGGTTGGGTGTGCGTAAGTGAGGCGATGAGATGGTGACGTTCTCAGCCAATGCACCGAGGGCCGAAGGGGTAGCGAGTACGCGCCAGAACCTCTCAGCAGGTCATCTGCTCAGCCTCGTCATTGCGCTTGCGCTGAGGGATGTGAGCACCCGCTATAAGCACTCTTTTCTAGGCTTGTATTGGGCACTGATCAACCCACTCCTGACGGCACTGGTTTTTGCCTTTGTTTTTGGTGGTATTCTCAAGATTCCGCTCTCAGATCATGTGCCCTACGCAGTGTTTCTGGTCGTCAATCTCACGTTTTGGAGTTTCTTTGCGAACTCTCTAACTAGTGCCACGATCTCCGTCGTCTCAAACGCTCCCCTGATCTCCAAGATCTACTTTCCCCGGTTAGTGTTACCGACGGCAGCCGTGGCCGCGCGGTTGGTTGACTTCGCTTTTTCTGCCGCGGCTGCCGCTCTTTTCATGCTGTTGTTCCACGTACGGATCGGGTGGATGTTACCGGCGGTGCTGCTTCCAACACTCGTCTTGCTTCTGTTTAGTCTTGGGTGTGGCTACATTGTTGCCGCTCTACATGTCTTGTATCGTGACACTGGCCAGATCGTCGGCGTCGTGATCATGCTGTGGATGTATCTCAGCCCCGTTATGTATGCGGCGTCAGCCTTGCCACGAAGTGTACGGCTACTCGTGGGATTGAACCCGATTGCCGGGGTCCTGGAATATGCGCAGTCGGTGGTTTTAATGCACGCATGGCCGACGAGCGCATGGGAACTCGGATACAGTGCAATGTCGTCTATCGTGGTGCTGGTGATCGGCGTGATCATTTTTCAGCGAGCCGAGAATGTCTTTGGAGAGATTATGTGATGGAATCCGTCGTTACAGTGTCGGAGGTGTCGAAGCGATTTACGCTGCGGCAGGGACGCTCGGCAAGCGTGGGAGAGGCGCTTTATCACTTCGTCCGGCCGCGCCCAAAGGACCTCGAGCCGTCGAGCAACCACATTTGGGCCTTGCAGGGCGTGTCCTTGAGTGTTGCAGCGGGGCAAGGTCTTGCATTGGTTGGCCACAACGGGTCGGGGAAGAGCACAATGCTGAAGCTCATTGCTGGTATTTTACAGCCGACATCCGGGAGTGTGGCGGTTTATGGAAGGGTATCTCCCTTAATCGAGCTGGCCGCCGGGTTCCATCCGGATTTTTCAGGCAGAGAGAATGTATACCTGAATGGCCTGATTCTGGGATTATCGAAAGCGTACATAAGCGGGCGGTTTAAAGATATTGTGGAGTTTAGCGGCATCGCTCCATTCATTGATGTGCCGGTTAAGTATTACTCATCTGGAATGTACATGCGCTTGGCGTTTTCCGTGGCGACCCAAATCCAACCAGATTTGCTCCTCATCGATGAAGTTCTCGCGGTCGGAGACGAGGAGTTTCAAGGTCGATGCATTGAACGTATCCTGGAGATGAAGAAAAACGGTACGGCCTTGATCTTTGTGTCACACTCGCGGAACCTGGTCGCGAGCGTTTGCGACCGGGTGATCTGGTTGGAACATGGAAAAGAACGCTTTCGTGGTACAGCGGACGAGTTCGTGGCCGCACCGGCTCGGGTCGGTGAGGAACCGCCTAAAAAAGTTCATTGTGAGGTTTGGGGTGCGGATGGCGAGCGCCTTGGATTCGGTGCGAACTCGGGCGACGAAGTCTATGTACGAATTCGAGTGGACGAAGGCGGGGCGGGCCCATGGACCTTGGGGTGCGAAATGACGAGGCTCGGGAGTCCCCAGCCAGCCAGCATGCTCGGTCCGGTGGAGGGCGGGACGCCATTGGATGACCGTGCGGCGGAAGTATGGCTTCACGTGAATGGATTATCGTCCGATGCGGCGTATGCCGTGCGCGGCTGGGCGCGAAATCCGCATGGAATCATCTGGGCAGCTCCATGCGAGTTTGGCTGTGAGCCAGGTACAGCGGAGACCGTAAGGTGGCGGCGAGTGTCGGCACCGTTCCGCAGGGTGTAGAGGGGGGCAGCGGATAGGATGGGGCGCTGCATGGCATGTGGCGAGACGCTCGGCGCTGCGGATAGTGGCATCTCGCGCAGCGACGGGGTTGCCCTTGTTCGTTGTCTGCGGTGTGGGTTGCTGCAGGTGGAGCATGTGCCATTGAACGTCGCATCTTTCTACGATGCGGGGTATTTTCAAAAGGATGCGACGAGCGAGCGCTCCATTGGCTATGCACGGTACAATTCCGCGCCATGGACGGAGAGCCTCTGGCAGATTGCTTTCGCCCGAGGAGTGATCCAGGCCACGCGCGAACGCCCAGTGCGCGTCCTAGACGTGGGCTGCGCAACAGGACGCTTTCTGCATTACGCGGCTGTGTGTGGGTGGGAAGCGGTAGGGGTCGATCTCTCGGAGGCAGCCGTTGATGCAGCGAGAGCCCGGGGCCATGTCGCGTTTACGGGTGAACTGATGGATGCGAGGTTTCCAGATGCTCACTTCCATATCATTACGTGCTGGGATGTTCTCGAGCACATGGTCGCATTTAGTGGTTTCTTGGCCGAATGCAAGAGGGTTCTCCGCCCAGACGGATTCCTGCTATTCTCTACCCCAGACTGTGGTGCTTCGCTTGCCTTGCAGCAAAAGGGCGAATGGATTGGGTACCGATCGTCGCTTGAACACACGGTCTATTTCGAGCGGGCATCCCTGCGACGCCTGCTGGTTGGTTATCTTGGGGGTCATGTTCATCTGTCGCAGCGAACGCGGAGTCCGTACACATTTCTCGTGGGATACTGGTCCCCGGATCGGGCCGTGGATGATGAGGCCCTTCCTCCTCCCGGTGCGGACAGTTTGGACCGAGCTATACTGCAACTGTCGTTTGATTCGACCGAGGCGACGGTCCGCTTTGATCCGAGCGTTCTTCCGATGGTGCGTGCTTGGAAGGCACTTGAGGTTGGTGACTGGGCGGGTGCTCTGACCGCGCTCGAAGGATGCCCTCCCCACCCGTACACGCAACTCTTGTGGGAAGCCCTCGGTGTTGGGATTAGCGCTTCGGCGGAGGCCGCCACAGAGTCTGAAATCGCGATGCGAACGCGTATCGTGCTCCTCACGCAGGTGGCGGACGCGGCTGTGAGGGCCGGGGTCACACGGACGGTGCAGGCCGATGGGCACGATGGAGCGGGCAGGGTGGCTCCCGCTGGAGCGGTGGATAACCCTGATCCGCAAGAGCCTGGGGCCCGAATATCCGAAGGACTTCGTGCAGAAGTGACCGCTCTGGCCAATGGGTTCTGGGGATTGCGTCAACAACTGGACGAGCGCGGGCGAGCGCTGGAACGCGCAGAGAACGACATTGCCGCTCAAAAGGCTCTTACGCAACAATGGAAGGTCCGCGCAGAGGCCTTGTCCGGTGAGTTGAACCGAATTTACAGCTCAAAGTCTTGGCGGGTATTGGTGCGTTTCTGGGCCTGGCGTCGCCGTTGGAAGCGGCTCTCGACGCGGGGTCAGCATGTTTGGCGACGGGACAGGGAGTTGCCTCCCTGGGTGCAAGCTGTGGCGGCCAACAAGAGGGTCCGTCGCCGGATGAATGGATCGGATACCTATGACGTGCTGGTGTTTGGTGTAATCAACTGGGGATTCCGCTTCCAACGCCCGCAGCAACTGGCTCAGGCGCTGGTGCGCGCGGGCCACCGAGTGTTTTACGTGGCTGCGGAATTCACACCCTCAACCCACCCTGAAATCCGAACGGTCGCGTCCGGTGTGCAAGAGATCGTGTTGGCGTCGGAACGACCCGGACTGACACCGTATGGGGGTGCGATGGATGCGGAACTACGGGACCTATTTCGTGGACAGATACTCAGAATCCGCGAGCGCTTCCACGTCGGCAGTGCTGTGTCCATTGTGGACCTGCCATTCTGGGCACCACTGGCAATCCAACTGAAGCAGGACGTTGGCTGGCGTGTCGTCTATGATTGTATGGATCGGCATGATGGGTTCAGTACGAACGACAGCGCGATGATCGGTTCAGAGCGCACACTGGTGCAGAACGCCGATCTGGTGGTCGCTAGTTCGGAAGCGATCTATCGGGATGTCGCCACGGCCAACGACGACGCTGCTAGGGTGCTCATCCGTAACGGTGTAGATGTCGACTACTTCAGCCGGGCGTTCCAGGCTGAAGCGGAACACAGCCTGCCACTCGTCGTTGGCTACTACGGTGCCATTGCGGAGTGGTTCGATGTGCACGCCGTCGCGCGCATTGCCGAGGCGCATCCCGAATGGCGCGTGGAATTGGTGGGCGATGTCACGCACCCGAGCGCTCGGGCTACCTTATCAATGTTCAGCAATGTGCACTTCGTCGGCGAGGTGCCGTATGGAACTCTGGTCGACTACTTGCGCACCTTTTCGGTCTGTGTGATCCCCTTCCTGGTGACGCCTTTGACCGAAGCCACGAACCCGGTCAAGCTCTATGAGTACCTGGCATCAGGGCGGCCGTGCGTTTCGACTCGATTGCCGGAGGTCGAACGGTTGGTCCGTGAGCATCCGGGTATCATCGACTTGGTGGGGCCTGATGACGATTGGTCGGAAGTGATCACGCGGGCGACACAAGGGGACAGCGCAAGTCGCCGGACCCTCAGGCGTGAGGTTGCCCAGCAAAGCGCGTGGGTGAACCGATGCGAGGCACTACGGATCGCGATTCGTCAGGTTCACCCGTCAGTGAGCATCATCGTGGTGTGTTTCAATAACGCGCAATATACCGCGGAGTGTCTCCGATCGATTGATGCGTGGGCCTGGTCGTATCCCGGGGACATTGATACCATCGTTGTGGACAACGCGTCCTCGGATGACACGCCTCGGATTCTGAGGGAGTGGGCAGCAAGTCGCCCCAAGGTGCAGATACGGATCAATCCGGAGAATCGTGGGTTTGCAGCCGCCAACAACGAAGCCATTCGCTTAACGCGAGGAGAGGTCGTCGTCTTTCTCAACAACGATGCGTATCTCGCACCTGGTGCGATTGACCGCTTAGTGTCTCACTTGGACCCAGGATCCGGCATTGGACTTGTAGGACCAGTCACGAACGAGATCGGAAATGAGGCCCGCATCAACGTATCATATCGACAATTGGCAGATATGCCTGCGTTTGCATTGGAATATACGGGGCGGCACGGGGGGCACGTGTTTGACATCGGTGTTTGCGCGTTATTCTGCGCTGCAATCCGAAGAGATCTGCTTGCGAACATCGGGGGGTTGGATGAGCGATTCGACATAGGAATGTTCGAGGACGACGATCTCGCCATGGCCGTGCGAGCGCGCGGGTTACGTGTCGTGTGTGCTGAGGATGCTTTTGTGCACCATGTTGGGCGAGCTGCCTTTGCACAAATGCCGATCGAGGTTTACACGCAACTCATGGAGGGCAACAGGCGGCGATGGGAGACAAAGTGGGGTGTGCCCTGGACGCCGCACCGTTACCGCTCCACCGTGGGCACGGAAGACGAATGAAAATGCAATCGTTACTGCGCAAAGGCTACTATGCCCTTCCCGTATCTTGGCGTGCCCAGGCGAAGCATCTGGTGCTCCAAGCGATGGGGCATCGTCCGTATCGGGCCAGAACTCAGCTAACGACCGAATACAGCGCTGGCATCCCAGGACTCGTGTCTGTGATACTGCCAGTGTACAATGGGGAGCGGTGGGTCGAACTGGCCGCGCAGTCGGTGCTCGATCAGGAGTACCATGATATCGAGTTGCTGATCGTAGACGACGGCTCTACGGACGGGACCGAGAGCATTTTACGTCAAATCGCCGCGTCGGACGAGCGGTGCCTTTGTGTGCGACAGGATCACCGAGGGCTCGGAGCCGCCCTGACCGTCGGGCACCGCCTTGCTCGTGGGCACATCTCTACGTGGACCTCCGCGGATAATCGCATGGGCACTCGGAGTCTTGCGCTCCTTGTGCAGGCGCTCGTGGAACGCCCAGACGTTGTTCTTGTGTACAGCGATTATCGCCTCATCAATGAGCAGGGAATGCCCGTTCTTGGTGGGGCATTCCGCTCACAGTGGCGGGATGCCAACGATCCTTCAATTGTTCGCGTTCCTCAGAGTGCGAACGGCCTCGCATTGGGGGACAACTTTATCGGGGCAAGCTTTGCGTATCGAACATGGGCGCAGCGACTACTGGGTTCCTGGAGTGATGCGCTGGGCGTGGAGGATTATGAGTTTTGGCTACGCATGTATCGTCTCGGTACGTTCGCATACGTGCGTGGAGACCAAGACATGTACTGTTATCGGCTGCACAGTGATACCCTGAGTGCTCGCAGCCAAGAACTGCGGATTCGAGACAAACTTGAGCGGGTGCTGGAAACAGGTGCGATACCGGAGGCGGCGGTTGCCCCGGCTGTGCAGATGGTCGATAACCTGGAGAGCGTTGAATCCGTCTGGCAGGAGTCGTTGACCGGGAACGCGCACGACACGACTCTGGTTGTGACTACGGCACCTGAATGGCACGGGGCCGTCCCACCCAGCAGACGAAGCGATTCCGTCATGGGGAGCGCCCAAGACGTCACTCGAGCGGTAAAGGATGTCCGTGCTGAGGGAGGGAGGTGGGAGGTCCGCCAAATATCTGGGAAGGAACGAATGGTCGTTGGCGTTCAAGTGAATGGCGACTCAAGTGCTGGAGGTTTGGAACGTTTTGCGGCCTCCCTCGCAAAAGCCCTCGCCGTGCACGCTGACATTGAATGGCTGCCAGCGGACCGACCAGTCGACGTTGTGCTCAATCACAATCAAAGCTACAAAGGGCAGGGGCCATTTGTAGAAGTGCTCCATAATAGCTACGCATGGATCAAACCTTGGCAGCGTCGCCCATTTGTAGAGCGGCTGAGCAGGTCTCGTGCGATAGTTGCTGTGTCTCCTGAGGTTGCCGCATACAGCATTCGATATTTTGACATTGAGCCGGAACGTGTGACGGTGCTGCTGAATGGCGTTGACCTTGCGCGCCTACGCAGGCGTCCACAGCGTTCCGCTGCTCGGAAAGCATTAGGATTACCCCTAGACGACTGGATTTGGTTGCAGGTGGGTTCAATCTTTCCACCGAAAGGGCAGTTATTGTCATCGAAAGTGGTGTCCGACAACTCAGGCGAGAGACTTGTCTTGGTTGGTCCGGCCCTTGACCACGCCTATTTCCGTGCCGCCCTGACTGCTGGCGGTGACCGCGTTGTGCACTATCCATATCGGGAGGACATGGCGACCGTTTACGCTGCTGCCGACGCGCTGTTGCACCCGTCAGTCACTGAGGGGTGGAGTCTCGTCCTCGGGGAGGCGATATTTTGCGGATTGCCCGTCGTCGCGACGAAGGTAGGTGGAGCAGCAGAGCTCATTGGCTGTACCGGCGCGGGGGTGCTCGTTGAACCGCTTGTTCCGGTATTGGAGATTACGCCACAGTCGTTTGACGAGGTGTGCTTGCGGCATGCGGAGAAACTCGCGCCAGCGCTACGCCGGGCCATGGATGTGGCAAGACGACAAGATTGGTCAGGCACACGGCCAAGCGCGGCAAGGTTTGTGGAGGATGTTCACTCGATGCAGGCGACTGCGCGGCGCTACGATCTTTTTCTGAGGAGGCTCTTACGGTAAGCCCAAACGGATCCGCGAGTACTGCTCTAAGATTCGCACCAAATGTTAGTGCGATCCTCGTTGTTCTCTGTACGACTGAGTGTTGTGCACTGCGAAAACCCCGCCATCTTGAGTGAGTCTTAACGGAAAGTTATCGCCGTTGATAGTGGAGGTCTGAGCGAAACGCCCGTCGGGTTTAGCACTCCACCCTTTGCCACAAATGAACGGTCGTCCGCGCCATGCAACTGGAAATTGACGTGTGTGGTCCTGATGACTGTGCCCATTGTAGTGAAGTTTCGCACGTTGTGGGGCAGATGAAGGCAAGAGTCCGGTCTGTGCTGCATGAGATCGTCTATTCCCCCGGACAGGTGGGGTGATAATTTCTAGAGTCGGGGAATGAACACACCATCGCCCGCGACCCATATGGTGTCGGTACGTTACTGCGGCCGCGACTTCACGCCCGAGGACCTTGATGGGATCCGCGCGATCATCGCCTCGCCAGAGAGGCCGCACCGGACCGCCATGGCCCAAGCCGTCTGCCGACTCTTCAACTGGGTGAAGCCGGATGGCGGGCTCAAGGTTGTCTCCTGCAGCGTGGCCCTCAAGCGCATGCAGGCCGATGGCTTGATTGAACGGCTGCCGCCCAAGGCACCGCCCCTAACGGCCGCGTCCGACCCGCAGCCGCTGATGGAAGGCGTCCGCAGAGACCTCGGCCCCCTGGAACTGCGACGGGTCACGCAGCCGGCACAGTCGCGCCTTTGGCGCGAATGGATCGTTCGCTACCACTACGCCGGTTTCTGCCGCCTGGTCGGAGCGCAGATGCGCTATCTGGTCTACGCCGACGGTCGCCTGCTGGCCGCGCTCGGCTTTGGCGCGGCAGCGCGGCGTTTACGACCGCGATGCCTTCATCGGCTGGAGCGACGACCAACGCGCGGCCCGGCTGCATTTGGTCGCCAACCTGGCCCGGTTTCTCATTTGTCCCTGGGTGCGGATCAAGTTTCTCGCCTCCAGCATCCTCTCCCAAGTCGCTCGCCAACTCCCACGGGATTGGGAGGCTCGCTACGCCTACCGGGTGGCGCTCCTGGAAACCTTCGTGGAGTCCAACCGCTTCGACGGCACCAGCTTCCGCGCCGCCAACTGGAGCTGTGTCGGCGAAACGGTGGGACGCGGTAAGCGCGACCGCCTCCACAACCGCCCCACCACCTCGTTCAAGTCGGTCTGGGTCTACCCCCTGAATCCTCGCTTCCGCGAGGTGCTCTGTGCCCCCGACCACCCAGCGCGGGGGCGATCCTGATGGTCGGAACGGTGCTCGGGCAGACCCTGCTGGCCGCTGCCGCTGCGCCCTTCGTTCGAACGCTTCCGCCCGATCGCCACCGGCTCGGTCCTCTGCCCCGTCCGTCGCACCATCACGGGCATGATCCCCACCGCCAACCCCGAGGGCACGCGACCACACGATGCCTTCCACTCCTTCTTCCGCGACGCGGCCTGGACGGTGTGTCGGCTCCGGCGTAGCCAAACTGTGCCACTGGTCGAACCCTTTGCCCTGCCGGGTGTCCGATCACCCTGCTCGTCGAGGACACCCTCGTCCACAAAACCGGACGCCAGGTTGAAGACGCTGGCATCTTCCAGGACCCCATCCGCTCCACGGTGCGCAAGATCGTCTACGCCTTCGGGCTCACTGCTCTGCGTCCGACTACCCTTCATCCGCCAGCTGATCACTCTGACGGTCAACTTCCGCCTCTACTCCAAGGGCGGTCCGTCCCACGTCGCACGCGCCACCGCCACGATGCGCGAACGGGCCGAATCCCTCCCCGAGCGCTGCTTCCGGCTCGTCGGCGACGGCGCCTATGCCCCCCTCGCCAAGGCCGACCTGCCCCGGACCCACGTCACCTCCCGCTTGCGCCGCGATGCCGCCCTCTTCGAACTGCCCCCGCCTCGCCAACCTGGTCAGCGCGGCCGTCCCCGCAAGAAGGAAGAAGGGCCCCCGCCTGCCGATCCCTCCGCAAATCGCCGCCGGGGCCACTTCCGTCCAGTGGCGGCGGACCAACATCCGCTGGCGCGACCGCACCGTCGACCGTCTGCTGCTGCGCCGCGTCATACTCTGGTACCAGGTCACCGGCGCTCTCCCCATCCTCCTGGTGATCGTCCGCGACCCCCGTGATCACGATCACGATGACTTCTTTTTCACAACCGACATCCAGGCCCATCCGGCCGACGTCGTCTCCGACGATGGTGACCGCTGGGCCATCGAGCTCACCTTCCGCGACGTCAAGCAGTTACTCACCCCCCAGCACCCGCAGTCCTGGCGCCGCTCTCGCCCCCGCCGCACCGTCGCGGTCGGCTTCTGGCTCCACTCCGCGGTGTGCCTGTGGTTCATCCGCGCCGTTGGTGATAAGCCTGTCGGACCGGACCGTCCCTGGTATACGCGGAAGTGTTCCCCATCCTTTGCCGACGCGCTCAGCGCCCTGCGGGCCACCCTCTGGCGAGAGCGCATTTCCGCCATCTCGGCCCCCACCCCGAGTTGGCCAAATGGACCGAAACACTGGTCGCCGCGCTTGCCCGCGCTGGCTGACGCACCCCCCGGCACGGCCCTTCGCCCGTCCCGTCAAGCAAGCTCCGGCTCTCGACTGCCGGCCGACCATACAACCGTCCCCGGGCGCACCGCACAATTGTGGGGTTACGCGGCGTGATTGCCCCCTTTGGTGAGGGTGGCGACGCGGGGGCGGCGCATATGCGGGGCACGGGCCGAGAGGTGTGCTCAGCGTGCAGGTTGGGAGAGACGTTCGGCACGCAGGGAGAGGACCGATTGGACACCGGAGAGGCTCCAGCGCATACCGGGCCCCTTGCAGCGTAGACCGCAGACCAGACGGCAGGCGGACTCGACGACGCCC
>JAJYVN010000084.1 GCA_021791995.1 Bacillota bacterium | reverse complement strand
GCGAGAACCTCTCGCCGAGATGGCTACCGTGCGGGCAGGCGGCACTGGTCCAGGCACGGCTCCGTTCGACGACGGGGATGCCATGACACAAGGCAAGGTGCCGCACATGCGCCAGCACCTTGCCGCGCAACCAGTAGGATCGCTTGCGATTCGCCCGCCCACTCCCCGAGATGCCACGCTCGAGACGGTGCGGCCGCAGGTGCTCGAACACCCGAACCCGAAGCCCGGTGGCGACCGCCCAAGCAACGATGGTTACTGCCACCCGCCCGGCCACCGCCGCATCCAGGGCGGCGATGGATCGCCAGAGACCAGTGTTGCTCCTCTCCCCTTGGACCGTCCGCCCGCTCCGCCGCTGCCTCCGCGCGACCTTCTGCAGCACCTTCTCGCACTTGGCATTCTCCCTGGCGTGCCAGACGGTACGGATGCCTCAGCCGTGCGGCCCCTCCCATGCAGCCACAGCACCGCTGTCCCCGTTGCGGTCGATGGTGCCGACCTTCCGGTCTGGCTCGGCCAAGCGGCGGTCCTCGGCCTTGCCTGCGATGGGTGTGCGCTTCTCGAACGGTAGGTGGAGCCACCGGCCATCCCGCTTGTGGATGATCGTGGGGCATTCGGCCACCCAGACCCCAGGCGCCGGGCGTACGGCCTGCCGCTCTGCGTCGGTGCGTTCCTTCCGGCCGGCCACGGCCATCTTCTGCTTCTGCTCGGCGCGTGCGGCGGCGATCCGTCCCCGCTCTCGGTCGGATTCCTGCCGCATGCCGTCCAGGTAGGAAGGGGCCTCCACGGGGATGTTGGCCCATTCCCATCGGGCCCCATCCTTGACCTTCAGGCGCACAAAACCCCGGCGAGCGTCTCCCCGGTGGACCTCGGCCATTTGCCCGTAGGCCATCCGGTGGAGGTGTGGGTGAGGCGCCTTCGGCTGCCGCCCCCGGTGCTTGGGGCCTGCCTTCTCCCAACGCCGCAGGTTACTCCAGTATGCCTGCACGGCGCCGGAGGCTGCATGAATCGCCGCAGGTCCGTGGGGCACCCAGGGCAGATCACCTCGAAGTCCCGATCTGGGGCGATGTTCGGATGCGCTGGGGTCGCTACCGTCACGGACTCCGCCCACGTTAGCCGATCCGCAGCAGTCCAAGTAACTTCTTTGGTTGTTCCCGCATCAGGCCCCCTCCGCACCAAGCGGGGCTTGTGGGCCTCGAACACGCCGGGATGATCCAGAAACAACTCCGTATAAAAGGCGACGGCAGGATCCCATACGGCGGTCGTGGCCTCCAGGGCCGTGATCTTGCCGGGGTTGGTGGAGGGGGAAATCCGTATACACACCGTGCGCACATCCGGCACGCACCGCTGCTCAGTCGACAAGTCCCTCCACCTCCTTTGCCGCCTCTTTGACCTTCCGCCGGAACTGCTGCGACCGGCTTCCATACAGCCGAGCGGCAAACCAGGTCACGATGGTCCGCATATCGGCCACCAACTCCTGGGCCGCGTCCACCGCCACAGGGCCCTCCAGCACCTCAACCCGAACGCCGTGGGCCGAGAACGCCTCCACGACATACCCAAACCCGAAGCGGGCCAGCCGGTCCTTGAACTCGACCAGCACCACATCGATTTCGCCGTCGGCGGCCATCCGAAACAGGCGGCGAAGCCCCCGGCGCTTCTCATTCAAGCCAGAAGCCCGCTCGGCCACCGTAGCCGTAATCTCATAGCCGCGATCCGTTGCCGCCGCCACCAAGCGATCCTTCTGCCGCTGCAGGTTGCCCGCCTCTGCCTGCTTCTCGGAGAAAACCCGAGCGTAGACACCACAGCGTTCCTTGCCACCGGACCTCGACCGCAGCAGGGCATCAATATCCCGCGACGAGAACCGGCGCTGCCCGCTCTGCAGGCGCGCGGTTGGCACCAGCCGCCCGACCGCCTCCCAGCGGTAGATCGTGCGGACCGAGACGCCGAGTCGCTTCGCCGCCTGCCCCGTCGAGAGCACCCGTTCCCCTGCCATACCAGCATCATCCGATCAGGGGCGGGCCATGTCAAGGCCATATGTCAACGTCGGCAGATGGCTACGTAGCTCCGGGGACTTCTGCCTGCGCAAACACGAGGAGCGTTCCTCACCTAGCCGCACCCACCGATGGATCCCGAAGTGTGAGTCCACTCCGACCAATCCGTGCGCGTGGCCGGGCATGACCTTGCACTTGATCCCAATGGGCTTGCTGCTCGCTCCAAGTCTCGCAGAGGATATCCTTCCCACGAAGATCCACACCATCTATGAACACCTTCCACCGATACATCGGGCACCATACCAAATGGTACTGTCAGGAGTATACTGCATTGTCGTGTGTTGTCGCACCCACAATCGTCTCTCCTGGGCGTAAAACACATGGTTGGGCGAAGAAGACAGCCTGGCACGAACGATGTCCATTCGCATCACACCGTAGACGGGGCTGCTGTCCGTGATACAGGAGCCCAACCGAAGCCGAAGCACCGCCTCGCCCGGACACGCTTCTGCGGTCGCATGATGCCAGGCGCTCCTTGACTGACGTGGTTCGCATGGAGAGACACCCTGGCAGTAACCATACCGAGCTCAACATGATGGTCCCATGTGTGCGGGAAAGATGGACGCCGCAGCGATACCGCCCATGGTAGGGGCAGGTCGGTGCGGGAGCATGCCTTACCGACCGGTCTGGGCGTGCAAGAACGGTGCGGACATGCCCACCCAGATGCCGAGGGGGGCGCTTGCATCCTGCGACATCCACTGCGGTGACACAGGTGCGCCGAGATGCCTATTAACCTACATTCCGCGCATCTGGGGTTCAATTTCTGTCGAATTTCGCCGGACCGCGATCGGCTAGCTTGGCAGGATCAAGCCGACTCCGAGCAGGTCGAGCACCTCCTGGTGCACTGACGTGAGCTCAGGCCCGAAGGTCTGGCGCAGCCGACTGTCCTCGTAGAGGTGGTGGCGTTGGAGGTCGGCGAAGAGCGCGAAGATGCGCTCGGAGGTGGGCGCGGTGCAGGGGCGCGCCTCCGGATAGACGGGGACGTGCGCGCGTCGGCGATGGCGCATGCCGAGGCGGAGGGCGCGTTCCAGCAACGCGTTCACGAGCACAGCCACAAAGTGCAGGAATAGTACGGCCTCGACGCGCGCTTCGTTCTTGAGATAGACGGGTGCAACCCTCTGCACGGTCTTGGCCTGTTCGTGGCGCTTCTCCAGGTAAGGTTGATACTTGTACTTGGCGAGCACCTCGGCGAGCGAGAGGTTCCGATCATTGGTAATCAGCGGAAACATGCCGTCGCTGCGCGCATCGGTCTGCACGGCCTCCACATCCACCACCCAGCGTAGGTGCCAGCGCTCCTTCACGACGCGGACATAGCGGCTGTTGGGGCCCGGCCGGCCCGGACCCGCCTTGCGATACTGCTCCTGCCGGACCGTCTCCACTTCCACCCGGAGCCAGCGTGGGGCGCGTTCGCCGAGCGTGGCTTCCAAGGCCTTGTCCAACGCCTTGCGGTTCTTAAGCCGGCAGCGGGGTCCGGCGAGGTGCGCCTGCAGGCGTTCCAAGCGGGTGACGGCTTTCTGGATGCAGCGCTCGCGCGACGCGCTGTCCTCGACGGCCTTCAGGGAGTTCCACACCCAGACGATGCGGTAGCCTTCGGCGGACGGCTGCGGGGCCTCGACACCGCGCCAGATGTTCGGGGGAGCATTGGCGTCGCGCGGATGGGGACCCCGAGAAACCTCCTGCCAGGCCGGCTCATGGCTCAGCAACCACTGCCACCGGAACCATTTGTCCTCCCCGCGGGTGCGCAGGAGGATGGTCAGGAAGCGCCCACCTTGGCCGTCGATGTACTGCAGCATCTCGCCATCGCAGAGCTTCGAATCCGCGACATACAGGAAATTGCTGGTGCCGACGATCTCGCGGAGTGCCTGCCAGGTGTCCTGGTGCGTGCTCACGTCGCCGGTATTGCCGTCCCAGAGACGGTAGTGCACGGGGACCGCACCGTCGGCGCTGACCGTGAGCTGCCAGACCAGTTGCTTCAAGTCGGGGCGGTGGTCCTTGTTGAACCCGTGGGTGATGCGGAAGGTGCGCCGGCCGCGCACTAGGCGCCCCACGGCCCGCCGATAGCGGCCGGTGAAGGTGATACTGGTCGAGTCGTTGTGCAACTCGGCCATCTGCACTTCAAACTCCCGGATGGCGCGGAGCACGAGCTCGGTCAGCAGTGAAGCCCGGTCGGCATCAAAGAGGCGGTCCAAGGCGCGATCGGCGCGGTCGTCGTTGAAGCTGGCCGCGGCCGCGGGGCTGAGACCGAGCAGCTTGGGTTCGCAGCGGCGCACCCAGTCCCCCTGGGCAGGGCCTGATGATCCAACACCAAGTTGCGGACGAGGACGGCGAGGGTGTGCGCCGAGGAGACGACATCGCGGGGGTCGGTCGCCACCTGCTGTTCCAACAAGTCGACGAGGCGCAGGCGTTGCAAGACGTGGTTGACGAGCGGCAGACCGCCGATCCAGTGCGAGACGAGCTTCAGGGACGTGCTCTCGGCGATGGCAGCGACCCCCTCTTGCAGAGCCGCGGTCCAGGAGTATACGACTCCTAGACCTCACCGGAGGCAAGGAGTGCGCCGCAACTTGACTGATGAGTTGGACCAGTGCCGGACGACCTATGAAGGGCTGAAGCGGCGGTTGGCGGAGATCGGGTTCATCTGTGTGGGGACCGTGCTGGAAGTGTACGAGGCCTGCGGCAAGCCCAACTGCCGTTGCCACGCCGACCCGCCTCGGCTCCACGGCCCCTACTACCTGTGGACGCGGAAGGTCGGGGGCAAGACGGTGAGTGTCCGGCTCAGTCCACAGCACGCGCCGGTCTACATGGAGTGCGCGGCCAACCGCAAGGCCCTGCAGGCCATCCTCGATGAGATGACCGCCATCTCCATGCGCGCAATGGACCTGTTAAAGCAGGAGGGTTCCTGAGGTCGCTCCCTCGCAACAAGCCCCGACGAAATTCGGAAGAAATGGTCGGGCAGATGCGCGGAATGTAGGTATTAAAGCATTGGCAAGACCAGTTTCACGCCGACGCCAAGCAGCACCACGCTGTACGCATACTTTACCCACTGCGGCTTGGCGTGCGATACCATGAGCGAACTACCAAGCCACGCAGCCAGCGTCACCGCAACAGCGAGCGTGAGCAATAGTTTCCAGGAGGCATCCAGGTGTCCAACGCGTCCGGCAAAGCCGGCCGCACTGGACACCGTAACGATGAATGCCGAGGTGGCGACGGCTCGTTTCGTGGGATACCCCAGCCACATCAGCATAGGGCTAATCAGAGTTCCCCCACCAAGTCCGAGCATGGCACCGGCAAAGGCGGCCAGGCCAACGACCGATAGACCTGCAAGCTTGCGCAGGCGATTCGGTGGCCCGTCGACCGGTTCGGGCCTGGCTGCCGTGAGCAGGGTGCGTGAGGCGGCGAAGAGGATCATGAGTACCAACAGCATAATCAGCGTCTCGGCAGGCAGAAGCGGCGCCACGATGCTCCCCAGAGGCGCACAAAGCAAGGCAACCAGTGCCATGCCCCATGTACCCCGCCAGTCGATGAGCTCGCTACGGGCATAGATCACCATGGCTACCAACGTAGTGAGACCGTTCAAGAGGATGCCGACCGGTTGAGCGACCGTTTTCAATGGATACCCCAGCCACAAGAGGATGGGGACGTGCAGCATGCCGCCGCCCATACCCAGCATGGCGAATACTGCGGAGACGACGAAGATCAGTCCAGTTGCCAGGGCGAGGATCATCGCGGGCGCTCCGCCTGGGTTTCGCTGCGACCACGAAAGGCGCGGGCACCGAAACAAGTGGCGCAGTATCGGTGGCCATCGAGTTCACGAGCGTAGGGCGTTACGACCATCTCCCCGCAATCGGTGCACTGCACTGCGGTGAACGCCTCGGCAACAGAGGGCAGGGGATACTGCTCGAAGGTGGCTACAGTGAACATCTCCGGCCAGGGTCGTGTCATAACATCGGCAATCAGCGGTTCGACCACCTCTGGGTCCAACGCGAAGGGCGGCACGCCGCGTTGACGTTCGGTGAAAAAAGGCATCGCCAAGCACTGACTCATCCGTTCATAGCGAGCGGAAACGCGCACGGCACGACTGGTCTTGGCATCCACAAGTGTCAGCGCGAATTTGCCGAGTGGCTCCTTGTGGATGTTTCCCTTGCCGAAGGTACATCCGGTGGCGAATTGGACGCCGTCCGCGAAGCATCCAGAGAAGTGGTGGTCCCCGATTTCCACGATCGCTTGAAGTTCTCCCCCGCCTCGAGCACGCTCGACGCCGAGGAGATCCATCGCAAGATGGCCTGCGCGCAGTCCCTGCGGCATGGCGGGACACTTGTGACCATGAAAGAACTGCGAATTCGTCAATTCATCTGCAGCGATCGACGAGGATGGATCATGCTTCCATTCCATGGATAGTCTCCTCTACAATGTTGTCATGTCGACTCTCACATCACAGGGGGCGCTACGCGCCCCCTGTGATGTATTGGTTGCCGTAGCGGTGCCCCAACCTGTGGTCAACCGTCGCGGAGCAAAGCATCGAGCTTGCTGCCCTTGTCAATCCGATTGAGGATGAGACCGACAATGATCAGATACAGCCATGCCAGCAGCGAGAATCCGCGTCCGAAGGAATACTTGGCGAACTGGATGTGCCCGACCAAGGCGCTATGCGTAATCCCGGGTAACACCACAACCGCGGAAAGGAAGAAGATCACCAAGTTAAGCACGGAATACGCGATCGCGGGTGTGTACCAGCTACGCAGGCCGAGGAGGTAGATGACCGACACCAGAATGTAGACGGCCACCTCGGTCTCCAACCAGAAGGTGACCTCCGCGGTTTGCCCAGGGCTGGCAAAGAGGTGCGCGGCAGCATCCAGCAGGGCTAGAATGACCATCGAAAAGCGGATCCACTTCAGGCCGCTGTACGACCCACCATGTGCAGCATCGGCGGTGACCCTCCTGTCATCGTTGCCGCCGCCACGCGTCAATGTTGTTTCCATCTTCGGAACACCCTCTCTTGGAGTATCAAACCGCGATCTATTATAAAACTCGATCGGCAAGGGGCGTAGGACCCTTTGGGCCGATCGAAGGGGCCTATACGGGGTCGATGCGATCACCGGGCTCGACTCCTTGGTGGCTCTGCGGGAACAATGACCGCGGGCCGATGGTCCCATAGGACGGTGGGGACATTCGCAAAGCGTCGCGCACGGAGGGAAACCCCAACAACTGCGGCATACGGCGTTCTCCGCTTTCTGCTCCCTGTATGGGCGAACCCGGTCTGGCGTTGGGCGCGCTGTGGTTTGAGAGCGAGATGCTCCCCCAGCAGGATGGCCGTCTCCAACCCCCACGCAGGGGCCTTGCCATCTTTGCGGAAGAACATGTCGTTATGCTGGGTCTTCAGAAAGAACGGGATGCGCCCGACGCGCAATTCTTCTTTGTGGCCCCCATACCAAGAATCCGAATCAATATAAAACGCTTGACCGTCCCCCGTGTCGCCGATGCAGAAGACGGTCAAGTGCACCGGTTGTGCAGCGTCCGCCTTTGGAATCCGTCCCAGATCGGCTGCGATTTGGCGTGCAGCCACCCCCGCTTCTTCGTGGGCAATGCCCGCAAGCTTCGGTACGCTGATGGATACGAAGCCTCCCACCGCAAACACGTTGCGGTGGACGGGATTGCGCATCAGCAGATCAGTGCGCACAAACCCCTGGTCATCGCAGATCGGCAAGTCTTTGAGGAAGGCGTGGCGTACCCAATCCGGAAACACGATCTTTGGTTCCGCTTCCGCACTGCTACCATCCGCGCAATGAATTCAATTTAGCTTAGCGGATATCGGCTATGGTTGGGCCCATAGCCTATACATGCTCTATCCCTTTGTGTACACAGACGGCGCATTCAGTAGCGATGTGATGTTCTACGCGCTCCTTTGGGTGACCGTGATCGGCTTGGCACTACTGGTGCCGGGATTCATCTGGCTGTGGCGGCTGTTCATCGTCGATCCACACTAGCGACAACATGGCCGGAGGCGGAAGCGAATGCAACGCCTACTTCACACGTGAAAGATCTGGATCGGATGATGTAGATGCCACCGGACAAGCTAGGGTGGCGCGCAAGAAGCCAAGCCGGGCGTCTTGCCGTTGGAACTCAGTTCCAGTCTGTCACGATGCGACATGAAGTTTAAGACAAAGAGTGACCGCTCTGGAACACGGAGTTGGTCGGATGCCGTCGCCCGTGGGAACCAGGCAGCGAATATCCCGCCAAGGATCTCGAGGCGCCGATCATCCCCATCCGCATCACGGCCAGAAAATCCATCAACACCGCACCCCTCTCGCGAAGCTGGATTTGCGCTGAGCAGCAACGCCAACTGCAGCCTCGGTATACACCCAGACTGTTGGCGCAACGCAGAAGTTTCGAATCGGGGCGTTCCGGCGGACTGGATCATCCGTCAACGGTACATCCGACCGGTCGATCCGCTGGCAATCGGTGACCGAGCAATGCCTGAATGTCGAACGGGGCGACCCGGCGCGTTCCGTGCCGCCCCCTTCGCATCAACTGCTGGGTGCTGGGTTCTGCCCCACCGCCGCATAGACGACGTACCAGATGCCAGCAGGACCGATGACCTTCTGACCGTTTGTCTGGCCGGCCCGGCTATCACCCGCATACGTATAGAGCGGCCACCCATCATAGGTGACCTGCCGCTCGCCGCCGGGACGCGTAATGATTCCGAGCGCACTCTGGCTGACACCGCTCCCAGCCTTCACGGTCCCGTTGGAACCGGGTGAAAAGGCCGGCCAGACGGCCGCGCAGGACCCACTGCAGACACTGACATCCTTGCTATCCGCACTGTAGCGATAGAGCGTAAAGCCGCTACCGTTCACAAGCACCGTCCCAAGTTTGGTGGACTCTTCGTTAACAGTAACGACCGGTGCCGCGGCAGAGGCGCTACTGGATCCAGCGGCAGAAGAGCTACTGGATGCCGAGACGGCAGCGCTGGAGGTGGTCTTGCTGCCCTTGGTTCCCGACGAAGGGGAGGTTATCTTCCCACAGCCAGCCAACAGCGCCAGCATCAAAGCGATCGCCAGAAACCTTCCGCTTCCCAGAGTCGCGATACGCAAAGCCCCGCCCCCGTTCGTCCACGGATGCACCTATTATACACCCGGTTGCGTTAGCGACCGACCACGGCGTTGATCACGTTGGTGGTGGGGCCAGGCGCGAAGATCACATAGAGCAACAGGAACACCACCAGCCCGCTGGCTGCGGCGATCAACCAGAGCGTCGCAGTCCATGGGGCCACACGCCGATGGGATCGAAAACGACTGCGCAGGGCGTAGCGTAGCGTGATGACACCGAGGACACCCGCCACCGTTGCGAGCGTGGCATGGGACTGGAGAAAGATGAGGTAGGCGCTGTTCAGGTCCTTGGGCCCAC
Source organism: Bacillota bacterium (assembly GCA_021791995.1). Taxonomy (GTDB): domain Bacteria; phylum Bacillota; class Sulfobacillia; order RBS10-35; family JAJYVN01; genus JAJYVN01. Next base: position 1,436 of record JAJYVN010000084.1, on the reverse strand, counting down.
CAAACGTCGTATCACCGATCAAGAGAGTGCGCAGCGCATAGCTGATAAAAAAGCCAACACCCAGGGCAGATCCAATCAGCATCAGGGCCCGGTGCGTTGCGACGCGGTGCCGACGGATGAAATACCAGCCGACGGCAATGCAGAGGGCACTGCCGATCATCAATACTTCACTGAACAGGGCCAGTCCGAACGTCAGCGTCATACGACTCCTCCTATGGCCGCACGTTGAGTACCATGGCTCCGAAGAGTGCCGTCAGATACAGGAGAGAGTATCGGAAGGTTGCCTTGGCCATCCGGGTCGCGGGCTCGCGCTCACGCAGCAGCACCAGTTCGGTCGCGATAAATCCCAGCCCCAGAACGAGCGCCACCACCAGATAAACCACCCCAACCCTTCCCGTCCAAAAAAGCAGAAGGGAGGCAACCGCAAGGGCAACCGTGTATCCCAAACTCTGCAGCTTGGTGCTGCGCGCACCCCGTACCACCGGCATCATGGGTATCCTCGCCCGGCGATAATCCCCTTCCCGATACAGGGCTAGGGCCCAAAAGTGCGGTGGTGTCCAGAGGAAGATGATGAGGAACATCAGAAGCGGTGCCGCACCCAGATGCCCGGTGACGGCCGCCCAACCCACGAGGGGAGGAAACGCCCCCGCCCCACCACCAATCACGATGTTCTGTGGCGTCCGCCGCTTCAACAGCATGGTGTAGAGGAAAACGTAGTAGACAAACCCCGCCAACGAGAGGACCGCAGCCAAGTGGTCCACCCGGAGCCACAGCAAAAGGAACGACACGACCTGCATCGCGATGCCAAAACCCAGTGCCCCCTCCGCAGGAAGGCGGCCGGCAGGAACAGGCCGGTTCTGTGTACGCGTCATGATGCCGTCGATGTCCCGGTCGTACCACATGTTCACCGCATTAGCCCCGCCCGCCGAGAGGCCAAGACCAACGAGGGTAAGGACGATCCGCTCGACGCCGGGCAACCCCGCACGCGCGACAACCATGGCGCAGAATGCCGTCACGAGCAACTCCAGCACAATACGGGGTTTCATCAGCGCAAACACGCTCAAGCCGTAACCCGTGATGTCCTGCCAGGCCGACCCGTGTGGGATGCTGGCCGGTGTCTCGGGAACAATCGGAGCCTGGTTGTCCATCGAAGGGGCTCACCCTTCCGCGAAAGACTCTCCAGGCAAGACTAACAGAAACCGAATGGCCCATGGAGCCGTCGGACAATTCGCGCGCGAATCCGGTCCATTCGGACCCATCCAGTGGGCCAAATGTACCATCTGCTCGCCAACCAAAGAAGGAGGCCGGGAAACATTCCCGGCCTCCTTCTTGGACACGTCGAAGCCACACACCTACAGGTTCATGTCTGGAGCGACCGGATGGTCGTCCTTTTTGTCCTTCTCGGGGATGTCCGCCACCAGGGCCTCGGTAACCAG
>JAJYVN010000083.1 GCA_021791995.1 Bacillota bacterium | reverse complement strand
AGGTTCCGTTGCAGCGGCGGTGTGCGGTCAAGCCCGTAGCGCGCAAGCGGACCGAAGGTCGGCTTGACCGCACACTCAGCCGCTGCGTTATATGGATCCAGGGCCGACCGAGATCGCTCGACCCTTCCACTGCATTATCTCTACCCGCAGAACATCGCACCGAACCACCGTTGCCTACCCCCTCCTCCGACCTCCGTCCTACTCAATTACCGCGATCAAGTTTCTCGCAGATACCGTGGGCAGGAGCAGCGGATGCAGCGGTGCTCCAGGTTGAGGTCGTCAAGTTCGATGGCAAGGCATTCACTAAGCCGCATCCCCATGTCCAGCAGCAGAAGTAGCAGCACGTAGTTGCAGGTCGGCGAACGTCGTCCGGTCCGGGTGGCGCAACAGGCGAACGACCTCGTCGTCTGCCAACGCCCGGGGCGGGCGGTGTGGCTTTCGCTGACGCGGGGTAGCTGCGGCCGGGTTGTTCGGCCGGAGCCCTTCGGCGCGCAAACATGTGAAGAACTGCTGGAGCGACTGCAAGCGCAGGTTGATGGTGCGTGGCTGTAGGCCCTGCTGGCGCATGTGCAGGACCATGGCAGCGAGGCGGCTGCGCTCCAGGACCAGCGGGTCAATCGGCGCCCTTACGGCGTCGAGGTGGCGGCGGGCCCTGGAGAAGGACTTGCGGTGCAGAGCCAGTGACCGAGGGCTACGCCCCTTGAGTTCTTCGGCGGCGAGAAACGCGTCCACACGGTCACTCCACGCGCTTTCCGTAGCTGGGGCAGGGGAGGGCTGGGCGATCTTCTTGTTGCGGCGCAATGCGGCTTCCCCCTCGTGGAGGCCCCGCCTGCCCGGCACGTCCGAGACGTGCAGCCCGGCACGTCCGGCCCAAAACGGGCACGAAAAAAGGGACTCCCTGGTGTTTATGGAAGCCCCACCCGTGGCCCGTTGCCTCTTGCCCCTTCAGGGATTTGGTGCGAGAGGGGGGACTTGAACCCCCACGGCTTACGCCACACGCCCCTCAAACGTGCCTGTCTGCCAGTTCCAGCACTCTCGCACGGTCGCCGACGTTGCTCATGATGTTGGTGCCGGAGGTGGGATTTGAACCCACACAGGCGTACGCCCACGGCGCCCTGAACACCGCGTGTCTGCCGATTCCACCACTCCGGCCTATCCAGGTCCAGGGGTGGATGATAGCATGCGGCCGAGGGGCGGTCAACGATTACCGCCCCGCTTTGACGCTTCGATTAGTGCAGCCGGTTGTCGTCCGGCTGGGGATTGTGCTGGATCTTGACGTGTTTCGACTTCTTCTTTCCCGTCTGCATGTGCTCAAACATCTGCTTCTGGTTCAACCCAATCAGGGATACCACCAACACGAGAGCCGCGAGCGCGCCGGCACCAAGATAGGTTGGTACGGGGCCGACCTTGACCATTCGGTCAAAAATCGGCGGACCGAGAGCGGCACCGAAGAAGCGCACCGTACCATACAAGGCCGTGATCGTTCCGCGTGTCGCGGATGCCGTGGCCGATGTGATCATCGTGTTGACCGAGGGGAGCAACATGCCGTTACCGAATCCCATCACGGAGAGGGCCGCGGTGAATGGAACGATTTGCGCACGCCAGAGGTACATGCCCACAAAGGCGACTGCCACAACGCCGAGCCCAAGGAGCACGATCAGCTTACTGAGCTTGGCGAGCTGTTGGACGAGGACGGTTCCCGACACGTAGGAAGTAATGGCCATCACCGCGACCGGAATGGCGATGATCAGACCCCGCTGGACACCCATGATATGGTAGCTCTTTTCGAGAATGTCAGAGTAGAAGCTGAGGACGCCGAAGAGGAAGAAGATCGCGATGGCACCCCCGGTAAACGCTACGGCGAGCGAAAACCCCTTCGATCCGGCGATCTGGCCGACACCCTTGAGGTAGGCGGCGAAGGGGCGCTGGTTCTTGGTGCCACTCGGTTCCTTGACGGCGCGCCACACCAGGAGGGCTGATGCCCAGGCGATCACTGGGTAGATGAAGAACGGCGCATACCAGGTGATGAGCATCGCTGCGGCCCCCATAATGGGGCTTGCGACCTTCCCGAAGCCGTTACTGGCTTCCAGCATACCAAGCGCCTTACTGCGTTCATTGGTATGAAAGATGTCGCCGACCAACGCCATTGCCACCTGATAGGTGCCTCCTGCACCAATGCCCTGCACCACGCGGCCGATCAGCAGCATGGTATAGGTGATGTCCGATGGAAAGATCAGCGGGGCGACGGCCGCTAAGAGGCCCCCGAGTCCGAAGATGCAAAGGGAGGGAATCATGACGGGACGGCGTCCAAAGCGGTCGGAGAGATATCCGCCGACCGGGATAACGGCGCCGGCCGAAAGAGAAAAAACTGTGATCAACAGGCCTACTTGCAGGAGGCTGCGATGGAGGGCCTGCTGGATGTTCGGCAACACGGGGATGATCAGGGAATTGGAGAGGACCATGACGAAAGGGACAGTGGCGAGTGCAGCGAACTGCACACGGGTTTCAGCACGCATCCAGAACCCCTCCACATCGCGTCGGGTGAGACAACCCGTAGCATGGCCAGAGGACCGGGCGATATTCGGTGCTTGGGGGTGGCAGTCATCGCGGGCGGGGACTCCGACGGACCGCAGAAGGTGATCCAAGACCAGCGCGCCCTGCTTCGGGCCGAACGCCTCTGGGGGCAAGCCGAGAGTTTGGGCGGAGAACCGACCGAGGACGAGGAAGTTTCTGGTTCCCCGTCCACCCCCGAACAAGAGGTGGACGGTCGGGATGTTCGCCATCGTCGCCGGATTGCTGGTGCCCTGGTGTTGGCATTGGTATCGCTGCTCATTGTGTTCATCTTTCACGCGCGCCGGTTCGAGTTGACCGATATTCATGTCTCGGGTCTGCACCAGTTGACGCCGCAAGAGGTCTGGCTTGACCTGGACTACGCCCCCGGCACCTATACCTGGCAGGTGCGGCCATGGGTGGTGCGCCGCCGCCTTCTCCGCAACCCGCTGATCGCCAAGGCCAGCGCCCGTCTGGTTTGGCCAAACGGGGTCAACATCTCCGTGGTGGAGCGTGTCCCTGTCGCGTTGATCGTTACATCCCAATTGGATTGGGAGGTGGACGGATCAGGCCTCGTCCTCCGGTCGATCCCGGCTGTCACGCAGGGCGGAACGACCCTCTCTGCCTCGTCGTCGACCGTGCAGCAGGAGATGGTCAGCGCTGGAGCATCCATCGGGCTTCCCGCCAGTCTCTATCCCTTTGAGATTCCGGCCCGACCGCACATTTCTGGGGTGCCTTCGGCTCTACCGCTGATCGTGGGGCTGAACCCCAGTGGTGTCACAGCCGGTGCCACACTTTCGGCCGTGGACGTCGAGGATGCGATCGCGGTTGCTCAGGGGATCGGGGCGAGTGGGGGGGCGGTGGTGGCAGAGATCCTGGTGCGAGGGAGCCAGATCTACCTGGTCACAACGCAGGGCATTCCAGTTAACTTGGGCGACGGTGGTTTGGCGACGACCAAGACGGGTATCCTGCTCGGCATCTTGCAGGACATCTCGACCGAGAAACTCCTGGTCGGGTCGATTAACCTGGCGTCCGTCGCGACGCCATCGCTGCAGCTTCTTCCTGGAAGTCCTCCCATGCAGTCCCAGGGGGTGCTGACGGATACGAGTGTCAACTGAGAAAAGGGACTTGCCAGCCCAGTTTCGCAAGGAAATATCCAACGCAAAGAGGAATCTTGCCCTGGGGCAGGATGCCCCAAAGTGGTTCGGGCTGGTGAGTGCGAGGGGAGGCCAATCCGGTGTTGGAGTTTGATCTGGATGAGCATCGCTACGCGGTGATTAAGGTGGTGGGTGTTGGGGGAGGCGGCAACAACGCCGTTGATCGTATGATCAGTTCCGGCCTCAAGGGGGTCGAGTTCATCTCCGTGAATACGGATGTGCAGGCCCTTGCGCGCTCCAACGCTCCCACCAAGATTCAGATTGGGCAGGCATTGACGCGCGGTCTCGGAGCCGGAGCCTCCCCTGAAATTGGTCAGAAGGCCGCCGAGGAATCGCGCGAGAAGATTGCCGATGCCCTCAAGGGCGCGGACATGGTTTTTGTTACCGCCGGAATGGGAGGAGGTACGGGGACGGGTGCTTCCCCTGTCATCGCACAGATCAGTAAGGACGCGAATGTCTTGACGGTCGGCGTTGTTACCAAGCCCTTCTCCTTTGAGGGAGGCCGCCGCGCCAGCCAGGCCGAGAAGGGCATCGCGGCCTTACGCGCACAGGTGGATACACTGATCACCATCCCGAATGACCGTCTCTTGCAGGTGGTGGACAAACGAACCCCGTTCGTCGAGGCCTTCCGCATGGCCGATGACGTCTTGCGGCAAGGCGTGCAGGGCATCTCTGACCTGATCGCGGTCCCAGGACTGATCAACCTCGACTTCGCGGATGTGAAGACGATCATGTCGGATACCGGTTCCGCCCTCATGGGTATTGGTGTGGCTCGAGGGGAGGGGCGTGCGGCGGAGGCGGCTCGCGCGGCGGTGGCTAGCCCACTTCTGGAGACATCGATCGAGGGCGCGCATGGCGTATTGCTGAACATTACCGGTGACGCCGATCTCGGTCTGTTTGAGGTCAACGAGGCGGCTGAGATCATTACGCAGGCGGCGGATCCGGATGCGAACATTATCTTTGGTGCGGTGATCGACGAAAGCCTGGAGGATGAGGTCCACATCACGGTCATCGCGACTGGCTTCGAGCATCATGGCGTTTCCTCGCGGCATTTGGACTTTCAGGATCTGCCGGTAAAACCGTTTCCCTCGGAGGACATCGACATCCCGGCCTTTCTGCGGAAGCGTGTGGAGAAGAGGTGACGGTCCCCGGACCGACTTCGGAGCGGCGCGATGTTGGTATACAGTGGAGTCCCCGGAGGCGCCCCCACCCGGGGCGTAACCAGATGTATACTGGTCAGAGTGGAGAGTTGCAGGGAAGCGGGGTTGGGCGTGGATAGCCCGGTGGTGGGCGACGAGGTCCCAGCGAGCGATTCGGTCGGCGGTGACACCGCCCTGGCGGCGCTTCTCTCCCGTGTCCGCGCCCTGGATGCGTCCGACCTGGAGCGGGTCGGACGGGCGTATGAGGTTAGTCGGCGGGCGCACAGCGGGCAGATGCGGGCATCCGGCGATGCATACATCTCTCATCCCTTGGCGGTTGCGACCATCCTGGCGGACCTCGGTATGGATGGATCCACTATTATTGGCGGCCTTCTCCACGATGTGATCGAGGATACGCCGTTGACCCTCGACGATGTGCGAAGCCTCTTTGGCGAGGAGATTGCACTCCTTGTCGACGGTGTCACCAAACTGAGTAAACTCACGTCTCGTTCGCGTGCGGAGGCACAGGCAGAGAACTTTCGCAAAATGTTTCTGGCCATGGCTCACGACATTCGGGTGGTGCTCATCAAGCTGGCCGATCGCCTACACAATATGCGTACCCTGGATAGTTTGGACGAGGCGCGGCAGCGTCGGACGGCCGAGGAGACGCTCGAAATTTTCGCGCCATTGGCGCATCGATTGGGGATTTTTCGCGTAAAGTGGGAGCTGGAAGACCTGGCGCTGCGCTATCTGGAACCTGAGGCTTATCGCGATCTGGCGCGGAAAATTCCCCAGCGACGGATGGAGCGGGAACGGTACGCAGAGGTGCTCATGAAGGAACTGGGAGAGCATCTGGCTGAGGTAGGAATCGACGCCGAGATTTCAGGTCGCGCGAAGAACTTCTACAGCATATACCAGAAGTTGTATAAACAGGGCAAGGACATCAACCAACTCTATGACCTGATCGCCGTGCGCGTGATTGTCGAGACGATCAAGGACTGCTATGGCGTCCTGGGTGTTGTCCATACGGTTTGGAAACCAGTCCCTGGTCGCTTCAAAGATTACATTGCAATGCCAAAGTCCAATCTCTACCAGTCTCTGCACACCACCGTGATTGGACCCCAGGGGGAACCCTTCGAGATCCAGATTCGAACGCGGGAGATGCACCGGACGGCGGAGTATGGGATTGCGGCGCATTGGCGATACAAGGAGGGCCATACGGACCGGGACTTTGATCGGCGGCTGGGCTGGTTGCGTGAAATCCTGGACGGGCAGCGAGACAAGGATGCCCATGAGTTCATGGACTCTCTCAAGAGTGACATGTTTGCCGACGAGGTTTTTGTGTTCACTCCGCGCGGCGATGTTTTGGAGCTTCCGGCTGGGAGTACTCCGATCGATTTTGCCTACCGCGTGCACAGCGAGGTGGGGCACCACTGCATTGGAGCCAAGGTCAACGGAAAGATTGCCTCTCTCGAAAGCGCCCTGCACAACGGTGATATCGTCGAGATCATTACCAACAACAGCGGCACACCAAGCCCCGGTTGGCTCACGATTGTTCGTACCGGACTGGCCAAGAACCGCATCCGGCAATTCCTCAAAAAGGAGCGGCGGGATGAGGCCTTGGCGCTGGGGCGCACGTCGCTGCAACGGGAGGCCAAACGTCAGGGATTGGATCCGGTGGAGGCATTGCGCACCGAGGCGTTGGCGCCCGTAGCGGCGCGGTTCTCGTTTACCGATGTCGACGACCTCCTGGTGGGGGTTGGCTTTGGGGGGCTGAGTTCGGCGCAGGTCATCGGACGGGTGCGCGAGATCCTGCGACGCAAGGAAGCCAGTAAGCCGCACGGGGAGGACGATTCGCTGCCGATTGCCCTCAAAGGGACCGGCGGATCGACCTCGAGCGGTGGCGTGGTCGTCAAAGGGATGCAGAATATTCTCGTTCGCTTCTCCCGTTGTTGTCACCCCGTTCCCGGGGATCCGATCGTGGGGTACGTGACCCGTGGTCGAGGGGTCAGCATTCACCATCCGGACTGTCCCAACATCCAGGCACATCGTGGCGAGGATGGACGCATTATTGAGGTGAACTGGGACGCGGTCGCGACGGCGGCCTTCCCGGTCGAACTTGAGATTTCTGCCTATGACCGACCGGGGCTCCTCTCGGATATCGCGCAGATCGTGGCCAATGCGCACAGCAATATTCTTTTTGCCTCGGCCCGCGGGGACGTCCCCGCAGGCCGTGCTTTGATCGACCTGGTGGTCGAGGTCAAGGACCTGGCCGACTACGAGGGCATTCGCCGCAAGATTCTCAAGGTTCCTGACGTTCTGAGCGCGGAGCGGACGATTCGCGCCAAGGGCATGCATGGCCAAGGGGTGCGCGCCCTCGGCTGAATCGTGGGGGGCTTCCATGCGGGCGGTGGTGCAGCGGTGCCGTGCGGCACGAGTGAGTGTTGCGGGCAGACAGATTGCGGAGATCGGCCATGGTTTGTGCGCCTTTGTCGCAGTGGGGCGCGGAGACGACCATGCGGACGCGCAATATCTGGCTGATAAGCTCATCGGGCTGCGTGTCTTTGCGGGGCCTGGATCCGATGCGCGCATGACGGCGTCGGTGGGTGATGTGTGCGGTGCGATTCTCGTGGTTCCGCAGTTCACATTATATGGTGATGTTCGCCATGGTCTGCGTCCTGCGTTCACGGAAGCGGCCCCACCGGAGCAGGGCAGAGAGTTGCTCGATGTGCTTGGTGCCGTCCTTTCTACCCGCGGGATCATCCCCGCGCAGGGTGTCTTCGGAGCCGATATGCGGGTGGAGGTGATCAACGACGGGCCAGTAACGATCCTGCTCGATTCCCGACGCCTGTTCTGACGGTGAGGGAGAATGCGGAGAGGGGCGATTGTGTTTGGATAGAGTAATGGTGTTTATCGATGGCAATAATTTTTATCATGATTGGAAGCAGGTAATGGGTGACAGCAATCCGGACATTCAACGGTTTGTGGAACTAGCGGTGGCGAAGAAGGACGGTCGGACGCTGAAGCGTATCTTTTACTACAATGCTCCGATTGACCGAATCGAGAATCCATCGGGAGCGGAGAATCAGCAGCGCTTCTTCACGGCTCTCGGCAATATCCCCCGTCTGAATAAGGTGCTTGGTCGTTTGGAGCGCCGGAGCATTCGCATCGGTGCGAACGGCTATAACGTTGTGTGCAACCACTGTGGCAAACTGGTTGAGGGTGAGGTTCACACTCATACCGAGAAGGGCTCCGACATCAATCTTGCTATTGATATGCTGATTCAGGCGTATAGTGGCAACTTCGACGTTGCGCTATTGGTATCACGTGATTCGGACTTCATTCGCGCCATCGAAGAGGTACGGCGGCATGGTGAGGACGTGGAGGTGGTCGTGCTGCCCGGACTCGGTAGTCGCGAGTTGCGAGAGGCGGCAGACGACCAGATCGCGCTCTCCCGGGAAGAGTGCCAGAGTTGTGAGGTGGACCCGCTTCGGCGCTTCAGCGGGGCGGAAACGCGGCGCGTGGAAGCGAATGAGGCTGCCCGGTGAGTGGGGGAGAGGGTGGGATGTATCGGCGCCGGTTGCTTGCCGGAGTGGCCGTAACGTTCGGTGCCGTAGCGGCGGGCTGCGGCCGCAAGGCCAGTCGGCCCACGGCCACGGAAGTATTGTCGAGCGCATCGCGCGCTTTTACCAGCGCGCTCTCGAAGGCAGCGGGCGGGGTCTCTGTTTCGCCGGCGGGAAGCACCTTGGTGCCGTCGGTTGCATCTGCGAGTACGGCCGAGACACTGACCATTACCGCTGAGAGTTTCTCGTTCCAACCGCTGTCGCTGTTTGTGGCATCGGGTGCAACCATCACCTTCACGAGCACAGACGTGACGCCCTATGCGGTGCAGTTGGCTCCTGGCGCCCCGGCGGCCTGGCCAAAGATTGCCCTCACGCAGGGGAAGTCTGTGACCCAGCGGATCTCGGCTCCGGGCGTCTATCGCTTCTATGACCCCACATTTGCCACATGGGACGCGAGCGCAAGTGCTGTGGAGAGTCTCACCGCCTCCCCGGCCTACCCTGCCGCGATGGAGGGCTTACTGTGCGCGACCGGTACGGGCTTTTCCGGAACGGAGGTGGTCTCTGTTTCCGCCACCAAGGGTGGGTTATTCTCCCCAACAGTTGTCGTGATTGAAATGGGCGGGACCGTCACTTGGACCAACGCACTAGCGGGGGTGTGTCAGCTCGAGAGCGTGGACGGTCTGATCAATGTCAGTGTGCGTGCCGGAGGAACGGCCAGTCAGGCGTTTCCCACAACCGGCATCCACCATTACTACTGCGCCAACTATGCGGGACTCGATCCCGCCACTGGGCAGGTCGTGGCCATTCAGGGCGTGGCGCCTGGGTATCCGCTTGCCATGCAGGGGTGGATCTGTGTGGTTTGAGGGGGTGTGCGAATCGTGTGCGACGGGACTGAACCATCGCCCGCAGGCAGCGGACGCAGCGGTTGAGGAATGGGGCGGCGATGGTTCGGCCTACCTCCCAGACCTGGCTCCGGCCAGGAGCCATCCCTCCCGCAACCGATGCCCGTTCCGTGTGCAGGTGACGGATTTCGGTTGCCGAGATGGGGTGCAGCCGTTATCCTTGTCCCAAGATTGAGCTCTGTATGGAGTTGTACTCTTGCCGGGAGAGAATCACGGTCTCGATGACCTGTGGCGTCGCGATGCGTGGGCACTTGCTGGGGGCGGCGCTGACGCGGTGGCGCGTCAGCATGCCCAAGGCAAGCGGACCGCCCGCGAGCGGTTGGATCTGCTGTTTGATCCAGGTAGTTTTGTAGAGATCGGCCGACACGTTACTCACCGCAGCCAAGGTCTCCAGGACCGGCGGGTGCCTACCGATGCGGTGGTGACCGGGTTCGGTCTGGTGGACGGACGAACCGTCTACGCCTTTTCCCAGGACTTCACCTCCATGGGAGGTACCCTTGGGGAGATGCATGCCCGCAAGATCCAGGCCGTGCAGGACCTGGCCCTGCAGAACGGTGTTCCGCTCGTCGGTATCAACGACAGTGGCGGCGCCCGGATTCAGGAGGGGGTCGATGCGCTGGACGGGTTCGCGCGGATCTTTGCGCGGAATGTGCGCGCCTCGGGCATTATCCCTCAAATCTCCGTGATTGCGGGACCATGTGCGGGTGGAGCGGTGTACTCGCCGGCGTTGACCGATTTCATTGTGATGGTCGAGCGTACAAGCCACATGTTCATCACCGGTCCTGAGGTCGTCCGCGCCGTGTTAGGGGAAGAGGTGTCCCTGGAGGCTTTGGGCGGTGGAGCGGTGCATGCCGAGATCTCGGGTGTCTGCGACCTTTTGGCCAAAGACGAGGAGGAGTGCTTCCGATCGGTGCGTCGGCTCCTCTCCTACCTGCCGTCCAATAACCTGGAGGACCCGCCCTCGAGTTCAGGAGCGGCTGCCGTGGTCTCCTCACTGCCGTTTTTGCGTGAGGCGGTACCGGGAGATCCGCGACTGGTTTATGAGATGCGGGACATCATTGCGGCGCTGTTGGACCCTGGCTCGTTTTTGGAGTTGCATGCTCGCTGGGGCCAGAGCGCGGTCATCAGTCTTGGGCGTATGGCTGGACGCGCGATTGGTGTTGTTGCCAACCAACCGCGGGTGCGAAGCGGGTGCCTGGACATTGACTCCTCAGACAAGATTGCCCGTTTTGTACGCCTCTGCGATACCTTCAACCTGCCTCTGCTGACGCTGGTGGACACCCCCGGCTACTTACCGGGGGTTGATCAGGAACACCGTGGCATCATTCGCCATGGTGCGAAGGTCCTTTACGCCTATGCGGAAGCCAGTGTGCCGAAGGTTTCCCTGATCCTGCGCAAGGCCTATGGCGGGGCGTACATCGCAATGTGCAGTAAGGGAATTGGTTGCGACCTCGCGGCCGCGTGGCCCCAGGCCGAGATTGCGGTCATGGGCCCGGAGGCGGCTGTCAACATCATTTTTCGCAGGGAGATTCAGGGGGCGACCGATACGGCCGTTGAGCGGTCCAAACGGATGGACGACTATCGCACGGCCTATTGTCACCCCTAT